>JAPPIY010000321.1 GCA_026914095.1 Oligoflexia bacterium | reverse complement strand
GCTGTCTGCCGTTTGGGGCGGGGTTAGGCGCTTCTTCCGCTCTATGTGTGGGAATGTCTCATTTATTGTTATACAAAAAATGGATTAGTAAAAATCAGCTAAAGCCATTTTCAACAGCTTTAGAAGATTTTTTTCATGGAAAAAGCAGTGGCATGGATGTAACTGCGGTCTTAGAGCAGAAACCCATTTTATATCAAAAATCTAAAATTTTAAAAACGCTGGATAAATTTAAAAATACACCTCTTTTATTTTTATCTTATTCTGGAGGGCGGGCTTCTACTTCTGTGGGGGTTTCTAAAGTAAGAAGTTTGTTTGACAAAGATTGGTCTTTAGCGGAGCAAATAGATAAACAGATGGATCAATCGGTTCAATTGTGTCTTCAAGCTTTAAAAGAAACGAATAAAGAGCAGTCTTTGTCAATACTAACAGAGGCCTTAAATTTGGGATACAAATGTTTTGAACAGTGGGAGCTGATTTCTTATGATTTGGAGCAACACATTCAGCATTTAAAACAAAAAGGGGCTTTAGCTGTAAAACCCACGGGTTCAGGCTTGGGAGGCCATGTCATCAGCTTATGGGATAAACAGCCGCCCTCCATTTTGAGCAAAAAGCTACTGCCTTTGACAGTTTAGCGGTATAATTGAGGTAAGTTGCTTTCTTGAATTTCCCAGCTTGTTATACTAATCTTGTTTGAGTTTTCCGCTGACAGTTGGAGATTCCCGCTTTCGCGGGAATGACTGAATACGGGAATTTTCAAATCAGATCAGTATAATGGCAAGGCTCGCCGGAAAATCCGAGGGGTTTCGAAGCGCCAAGAAAAAACATTGGCTATAAAAGACAAGTCTTAAAAAGAATAGCTAAGGCCACCGCTTATAAAGGTTTCATCGGCATTGAAAGGGTCGGCCTTTTTAGCTCTGGCAGTGTATTCATGTCGGAAGATACTGCTTCCCCACCGTAGACCTGTTACAATTCGAAGTCTTTTGCCAAGGGACCAAACCGTAGAACAGCCTAAAGACAAACCTTGAAATGTGTCTTTTTGGTAATCCTGCCCAACTAGGTGACTGATATAAATCACTGTAGCCGGAATAAAACTCTGTTCCGAATAAGCAAAGCGAAGACCGGCTTGATTGAACATGGAAAAAATGTCATTGCTTTCTGAGCCTACTGCATTGGCAAAATTGCTCCCATAAACAGCTGTATCAAAAAAATGAGAGGAAATTCCTGAAATCTGAAGACCGGCTTTTGAAAAGAAGGGGTAATGCGTATTTAGAGAGGCGCCTATTCCAACAAATTTTATTTGATCATAAGATTTTTTGGAAGTTGGAATTGTTAAATAAGCGGAGTATTGGCCTGTTAAACTATTTTTCTTATGAAAAGAGTTTGAAATACCTATATTTGTCTGTTCAAAGCAAAAGTGAGATTGAAAACAATACCTTTTTATTGTTTGTGGAACATCATATAGGGGTCTTTTATAACTCAATATAAGAAACACAAGCGTTTCTTTAAAAGCTGGGGAGTTTTTTAAGGAGGGAAAACTATTAGCTAGAGGATAATTCAGGCTCAAATCCGCTTTTATGAGAAATGTGTCAAATACACTGTCTTTGTGATTGGCAGAGAAGAAATTTTCCCAATTGTTTCTTCTGAGATTTCTGGATAGTTGGATTTTAGCTGATCCTTTTAAGGGGCCAAAGAAAGATTCTTTAGGAGCCTGCTCTGAAGAAAATCCGAGGTCTGTAATAGAGCCTGTGATGCCAAAAGCCATTGGGGAACAAACATGCAGAGATAGGATCAAAAGAAGATGTTTTTTTAAAAACGATTTTTTAGAAGACATTGTATGATCATATTGTTTAGGTTTTAAAGCGGGGTTTTTTGAAGGAAATCCACAAAAAAACCTACAAATAATCATTTATAAGTATCCAACATCAGTTTAATAAAAGCTTGTTTATTCTCTTTTTGGTCGCAGAGCGCGTCAGTCTCTTCCTGTTCTTCTTTAACACAGTTTGAAAATTCGTTATATTGCCGAAACAGTTGTGATAAGGTGATGGTTTGATTATCTATATAAGGGAGGACATAGGTTGAGCTTGTAGAATTGTAAATCACGGCTGGATGTTTCTGTATAAATTGCTCAAAGGTATTATCTTTCTGAACGTTCCATTCATCATAGGCTTGAGTAAGAAAAGGGATATCACTGCTATGTAAATCGGGATACTTTTGGTATGAGCTGACAAGGTTTTTTAATTCCGTTAGGGAAAAACTTTGATGAGAGGAAAGCAACTCAAGATGAGGGAGCTGGCTGTCTTCAAAATTTGGATAATGCTCCCTTAACATGCTCACATAGGTTTTAATGGCTTGTGAACGCAAGGACCATAAGCGCTTATCATAAATAATTTTTTCTGTGTCTATTTTATAACTTAGAGCTCTATTGAGCTGGATTTGACCAGTCCTGTCTCTGGGAATGTCCGGATCCTCTGTTATTGCTCCGGTTATATAAGGGTTCAAATCAATTCCCTGAGTTATATAGGCAAGCCAATCTATGTAATATTCAAGTCCGAATTCTGGCTCCTTTAGGATATTACTATGCGTGCTACCAAAATTGGTGATAAGCTGGTTATAGATTAATTTAAAAGCTTGTATTTCATCAATAGGATCTATCTTCTCATTAGGCCGTATGAGGTATCTTCTTTCCTTCCCAAAAAATCCCACTTCCGCCACCAGTTCTCCCGGCCCCCAATCTTTTACCACCGGAGATTCACAGCTCATGAACATTTTATCCTTATCCACAGAATTTTCAGGATAGTGACTGAGAATCTTTTCTTCTATACTTTCCAAAGCTATAGCTTGATAACGGGGTGTGTTGTCTATGCTAGATTTTTCTTTATAAATACAATGCTTAGCCGGGGCAAAGGCCAATCGTTTCATATAATCAAAAAGAGGTCTGCGAATCAGAGAATAAGCTTTGATATTCGGATCTTTCAGGGCAGTTTCTATAATCTGATTGTATTCGTTAATGTGATCCGGATTTAAAAAGGAGTAATCCAGAATGGATTTTTCGTTTCCAGCCAAAATCTCATCTCTGTATTCTTCCCATTTCTTATATATGTCTTTTAAAAAGCGGGGATTAGAAGAATATTTTGGAGGCTTGTCAGAATCATATCGATTTCTTGAGCTAAGGAGATGATTATGCATTAGGCAAATTTGATTGCTTACAATTTCAAGAGGGCTAATGCCATAATCATTTCTTGAACACAATAAAGGATCTTTGTTCAATCCACACATTTTATAATTTTTGAGGTCTTCTTTACAGTCCTGAGCCATCTTCAAAATACTCTTTTGGGGATTATTTGGATCTTTGTCTGCGCCGGAAGGAATGTCTAAAAAACCGCCTTCCGCTTTTTCCACTTTATCAAAATAGAGAAAGCGAAGAACGGCTATATCCAACTTGCCCGGAACAGCTAAAATAGGATACTCCGTATTCATGTAACCCATAACAGAGGAGTATTGTGGGGGTTCAGGATGGCTGTCTGTTGTCACTTCAGAAGAGGTTTTTCCAAAAAACTCTTCTATCTCGCTGTTTTTGTAAAAGTTTTCAATGTCAACAGAAGCAGACGGCATATCTTTCAAACCAAAGCTACGCAACATGCTGTTTAAGATAGATTGTAGAATTTTAGCCTGAGCCAGTTTTTGGGCGCAGGAGTTGACAACATCGTCATCTTGAAGCGGTGGGCCTTTTGGATGAAATGTTTTTCCCTCGTTGTCTGTAATAAAATCAGATACCTCCTCGCAAATACTGGTTATTTTTTCATGAAGAAAAGGAGTGGTGCCAAGCGGCTTCTGGGACAAATCAGCGCATTGCAGATTTTTTGTATTTACATTTTCATCAATAAAGTTTGCTGTTTTCTCAGAAAAAGGCTGTATTGTCCAAGCGGGAGGATAGACATGAAAACGGATATAATTTCTGATAATAGAGATATAGTTGCTTAGAATATGGGTCACCCAGACATTCGCTGTGGCTGAAATGACTTCTCCGGTTATAGGATTAGCTATATTTGGACCCCACTCAAATTCTTTAGGTGTTTCGCCCTCACTGTGTATCAAATTGAGAATATTGTAACGTATATCACCAAGCTCTTTATCCAGGCTTCCATCTAAGACGATTTTTATTTGATGATTTGAGCCTCTTCCTGCAGCCTGCAGAGCTGTATTTAACAAATCTGTAGCTTCGTGTCCTAAATTTCTAATCCATGCCAGTTTGGAAGTTTGTTTGGAAAAATGCCATAAAATCTCTGTTGAATGCGTATTAAAACGAATGGCTCGTTTAAATCGATCTTCGTCTGACAAAGTGTGATCCGTCGGATCTTCATAATACTTTCTTTTTATTGAATGGAGAGGAAACAACAGATTATCCGTTTTAAACCACTGCTTTTCTTTATAATCTGTATTTTCAATATACCTTTTAAAAGCGTGTTTTATAAGATGAGTGGCTACTCCTCCTGTGATGGCTTCAATATCAAAACTGATGTAATCGTTTGTAATAATTACAGATTTTAAAGACTTCCCACCTTTTTCAATATGATCGAGTTCATTTGTAATGAGCTCATCAAATTTTATCTCAAGGTAGGGCTGTGTGGTTTTAGGAGAGTTTTTTAATCTTTCAGAAAAACTGGGATCCAAATTTTCTGAGTCTCTTGCGATTTCATAGTCTGTCCATTTCACAGGAATAAAGAGAATACGTTCCTCATCCTCTTGCCTTAAATTATTAACCTCCAAAACATCCATCTTGCCAGGAACAGGATAAAATTCCACCAGCTTAGCCTTTTGAAAAGGAGTATGTTCTATAGTGCCTTCACTATTCATTGGCGATCTAATCCGTGTTTTATGATATAACCACTGGCCCTCAAAGAAATTCTTTTGAAAAAAGTCCAGTTTTGGCTGGTATTCAAAGACTTGTTTGTTGTGTTCCCACAGACGGACATACTCTGCCGCCTCACTCTTTCTGCCTTTACATAAAGGGCGGTTTTTCAATGTTTCCTTAATATTATTTGATCCACGCAACTTCTCAGCCTGACAGTATTCCAAAGAGTAACCCACAAAAGGAACAGCCAGCATATCACCTATGCGCTTTGCAAGAGGCAGTTCATTATAAGGTATTTTATCGGGAGGGCTTAATTTGTATAAAATAAGATAGTTGCCTACGAAATGCGGCAGGATATAATAATCTGTGCCGGGAAAGCCCTTAAATTCTCTGATTTTTCCAAGTAATTTTTTGAGAGTTTTCTGTTGCGCTGTCATTTTCTTCTGTGGGAATGTATAGTCTACAATCTCATACTCATTTAAAAAGGGAATGTTTGTATCAATATAGATATTATCTAAACCAGAGGAAATTTTTATCTTTTTCCCCTCTTCGCTGACAGTCCGAATCCTTAATAACTCTTCCAAATTTGAAACATTGGCTGTTCTATTTTTCTCATACAAATCCTCTTTTGCGGATAGAATAGCTCTGTAATCCACTGATTGTTTTTTGGAGCGCGCTCTTCTGGGTTTTATTACTGCCTTCTCATCCAAAATCATTGTCAAATCCCGTATTCTATACAAACCCTCTTCCGTGCCAAACAGAAAATCATGATCTAGATGTTCTGGTATGTTTGGCGCTCTTTCACAAGAGAGAAAAGTGAATACAGACAAAAGAATCAACAATCGAAAAAACATTCTATTTCTCATCATACTTAACCTTCCTTGTTCCATTTATCCTCATTTTTTAGTAGTAATAATCTAAGATGAACTCCATATAAGCTCTTTTTTCCTCTATATCCTCACAAACAACTCCCAGTCTCTTCTGATTTTTAATACAAGTCATAAACTCATTGTATCGCCGAAATAAAAGCGCTGGAAAATTTTTATCTGTGTCTTTATAGGGAATGACAATCAAAGAGCTGTCGACACTGTTGTAAAGGCTCGCAGGATGATTTTTTATAAACGAGATCAAGGAAGCTTCTGGAATATACTCAAGAGGCCGATTTTCATATTCTTTGTTAGTCTGGGTAAAAAACGGATAGTCGCCTTCAATAGATTCTGTTGAAAGCCCAAGGTCTATCAGATCTCTATCTTCCCAGCCAAATTGCAAATCAAACTCTTCTCTTGCTATATGGCCCCTCAATCTCTTAATCGCAGATTCCAGGGCAGACAAGCGTTTTTGAAAATTGCTTTTGCTTTGGATTTCCTGATCTATTTTATAGCTTAAAATTCTATTGAGCTGGATTTGACCCGTCTTCTTGTCTTTAAGAATATCTAGATCCTTTGCGGTTATATAAGGCTTCAAATCGCCCCCCTTCAGCAGGTAATCCCGAACTTCATGGTAATATTGCTCTCCAAACTCCGGGTCCAGAATAATATGAGCAAAAGGATTTGCTTCTGTCTCATTTAGCATACCCGATAAAAAGTAAAAAACAGAGCTTACATCATTGTTATCCAGCTCGCTTTTTGGCCGAAGGAGATAACTTCTGCTTTTTCCAAAGAATCCGACTTCTGACACAAATTCCCCTTTCCCCTCAGCCCACTTTTTCACAACAGAGGATTGACAGTGAATCACTTTTTCTCTGGAATCTTCTGGGTATGTGATATAATCAGCTTTTTCTTTGGTTATTATGTTTTCCAAAGCCACAGCATGGAGCTTTCCCGAGCCTAGCCAATCTTTATAGATGCAATGTTTAACAGGCATAAAGAACAGTCTCTTAAAGTAATCAAAAACCGGCTCACGAATATCATAATACATCTTAAATGCAGAGTTTTTTCCCATTTCCTTCTCTATAATTCCTGTATATTTTGTAACATGCTCTGGATTCAAAAAGGAATAGTCCTCAATGGATTTGTCTTTTTGGTTCAGCAATTCATCCCTATATTGCTCCCATTTCTTATATAAACTTCCAAGCCTCTGGTTAATAAAATATGAAAAATTAACAGACGAAACCCCAGCGCTGTCGTAACGATATCTGTGACTGTTAAGATCATTATTGATTTTTAAGATGCTGTTGACTGCAATATCAAAAGGCTTAGCTCCATAGTCAAATATAGCGCAAAGGGGTTGATTGGGATCTGTTTCTCCCTTTTTATCTGCGCCATCAACCTTTCCTCCGCCGCAGAGCACTTTGTAGTTTTTAATTGAATGACCTGTTTCTTCAGCCGTCTTTAAAATACTTTTCTGAGGGTCATTTTCATCTCTATCCGCACCCGAGGGAACATCTAAAAAACCGCCCTCCGCCTTTTCCACTTGATCAAAATAGAGGAAGCGAAGAGCCGCTATATCCAGTTTGCCTGGCACAAACAGAATAGGATTATACAAATCCATGTAATCCATCACAGAGGAATATTGAGGAGGCTTTGGATGACAATTTGTCCCCCCTGTAAAATCATAATCCCCAAAGAGCTCTTTCATTTTATCGGAAACTAAACTCCCAAAAATCTCTTCTATTTCACTGTAATCTTCATAAAAACTCTCAGTGTCCACAGAAGCGGAAAAAATATGCCTCTGACCAAAACCATGCAGAATTTCATGCAAAGTAATTCCCAATAAAGGGAGGAAGGCCAGTTTTTTAGCGCAACTTTTGATAATGTCTTTATCTTGAAGATCCGGATTTTCAGGATCATAAATTAATCCTTCCGACTTTTTCTCCTCAATAAAGTCAGTCACTTCTTCACAAACACTTTGGATTTTTTCATGTAGAAAAGGGGTTGCTCCAAAAGGCTGTAATGTATCCTCGCATTTTGGATTTTTTTCATCTATCTGGTTCTGAATAGAAGCAACTACATCCTGAGAAAAGGGATACATTGTCCAACTTGGCGGATAGACATGGTAACGAATATATCTCCTGACAACATCAATATAAATGTTCAACATATTACTCACCCAAACGTTTGCTGTAGCCGATACCACCTCTCCTGTAATAGGGTTTGCCACATTAGGGCCTAAACCAAGCAGGCCGGCGCCTGATTTCCCTTTAGTGACTATTAAATTGAGAATGTTATAGCGTGTATCCCCCACCTCTTTCTCTTCATTGGGGTCTAAAACAACTTTTAATTTATCCCCTCCAATCCTCTCGAAAGCTTCGTTTATCAACTCCACTGCCAGTTTTCCCATTTCGCGCACCCATTCATGTTCAGGATCCTTGGGGGTCTGTTTTGAAAAATACCACTTAATCTCTTTTATTTTAGGATTAAATCGGGTCGTGCGTAAGAATCGATCCTGATCCTCTGCGCTGTGATCTAGACTGCTTTTATAATATCTCCTTTTTTCGTAAAAAGAGGGAAAAAATAAGGCGCTGTCCTCCTCAAACCATTGCTTCGGGACATAGTCTGCCGCTTCATCAATAGACTTTTTAAAAAAAGCAAATTTTATCAGATAAGCTTTTTTTCCCCAAATAATCTCCACATCAAAACTGAAATAGTTATTTGTAATAAATACATTTTTTAGTGTCTTTTTCCCTCCAAATTCAATTTTATTTGTCACAAGATCATCAAATTTTATTTTAAAGTAGCGTAAATTTTTACTATGAATATCTTTTTTTAACTCTTTTTTTGGCTCTTCACCGAAACTGGAATGCAGATTTTCTGAATCCCTTTTGATTTGATAATCAGTCCATTCCACAGGAATAAAAAGCGCTCTAATTCTATCAGCCGGTCTGATGTTATAGCCGCTGGCATCCAGAACATCCAACTTCGTGCCGCCTTCAGAAAGATGAAATTCCACCAAACTGGCTGGCTGGAAGAGCGGGTGACCGACTTCCTTACTTTCAGGGGATTTTACAATAGTTCGGACATAGAACCACTTGTGCTTTCCTTTTAGCTCAAAAAAATCTCTGGGAAAAATATCCGGCTTGTCTATATAGTTAAATACTTTCTTTCCACTTTCCTTTAATTCAATGTATTCCGCCTGTTCTAGTTTGATGCCTTCACACTTTGGCTTATATTGACCCGTCTCCCTTAGATTTATATCAGGCACTACTTTTGCTATACAGTATTTGACAGGGTACCCTATAAAAGGAACGGCTACCATATCACCTACCCTACGGGCAAGAGGCAACTCATCATAGGGTATTTTGTCGGCTGGACCAACTTTATATAACATAAAATAGTTGCCCACAAACAGAGGCAGAATATAATAAGTTGTATCGGGAAAGCCTTTGAATTTTTTAACCTTTCCCAGCAATTGCGCTATATAGGCGTGATTTTTTGTTTTGCCCGCATTCAGCGCGTCATAGTCAAGAATTTCATATTTATTTATAAAAGAAATCTTTGGATCAATATATATGTCCTCTTGGGCAAGGGAAATAGACACTTTTTCCCCTCTTTCAACAGTTCGGATTTTCAAAAGATCTGACACTTTATTTTTTTTCAGAAGATTCTTTGAATATCCTCCTTTGGATGAAAGCGGAGCTGAAATTTGAGAGAATATTTCCCTGGAGCCTTCTGGTAGAAGAGGCGCAAAGAATTTCTCCTCACTCTCTAACACAGGGGCTTTGCCTAAAAGCTCCGATATATTATATAAATGATCTGCTGTGCCCTGCTTAAAATTATGCTTAAAGCGCCTTTCCTCCTCATTGGGTCGCTTTGTGCAGGACAGGAAAAACAAGCAAAATATAGAAAACAGTATCTGAAACTTCATATTGTCGCTCTTTGTGCTAGGCTTGCTGGAGTTCATTAGTAAGTGATTTAAAATATAAAATTTATTAATATGAAACAAAATAATGGATTATGATCAAAAAAATGTAAATTTTTTCGTATTTTTGAGCCACTATTTGAGCTGTTAATAAAAATTTCTAATAGTTTATATAAGTAATGTTAGTCAGGGCTGAGGAAAAATAATCAGGGACTAATTGAGAGTTCAGAAAATAATCTAGTGAACCTGTTTAGGTTTTCCAGTCTGACCGTCTTTCCCGCGCAAGCGGGAATCCAGCAGAAATCGGAATTTTTAAACAGGAGCAGTATAATTGAAAAAAATATGTTGGAGAGCGCTTTATCTATTCCAATCTTGTTTGATTTTTTATACCGATCTTGTTTGGAATTTTCAGGTCTCAACTAGACTCCCGCTTTCGCGGGAGGGACAGAAGGGAGGAAATTTCAAACACAATCAGTATATACCAATCCTGTTTAGGTTTTCCGATGGGACCGTCATTCCTGTAAGAGTTCAGTAATTCGCTGACAAAAAAGAGGTGGAAAAGAGTA
>JAPPIY010000218.1 GCA_026914095.1 Oligoflexia bacterium | reverse complement strand
CTGCTGGATTTGGTAGAGCGGAAAATGTATCTATGGGATCAAGATGAGCTGGGTAAAAATTTTTCTATCACAGACATCCCCCCAGAGTTTCAAAAATTAGTTAAAGAAAAGAGAGAGCTTTTAGTGGAAAAACTGGCAGAGAACGACGATACTTTAATGGATAGATATTTAAAAGAGGAAGACCCCTCAATAGAAGAGATAAAACACTCTATCAGAGAACAAACTCTAAGCCTTCAGATAACCCCTGTTTTGTGTGGCTCTGCTTTTAAAAACAAGGGGATTCAAACTCTTTTATCCGCTGTGAAAGACTATTTGCCTTCCCCTTTAGATATCGCGCCAGCGGAAGGGAAAAACTTTAAAGGACAAAGTCTGTTATGCCCTCCTAAAGACAAGGACCCTTTATCTGCTTTAGCCTTTAAAATAGCTTTTGATTCTTTTTCCGGCGCTTTAACTTATATTCGGGTTTATTCAGGAGTTTTAAAAACAGGCCAGCTTGTCTATAATAGCAGGCAGGATAAAACAGAGAGAATACAGAAGATTTTAAAAATGCATTCTAATTCAAGAAAAGAGC
Organism: Oligoflexia bacterium; assembly: GCA_026914095.1. Lineage (GTDB taxonomy): Bacteria > Bdellovibrionota > Bdellovibrionia > Bdellovibrionales > UBA1609 > JACOND01. Next base: position 9,704 of record JAPPIY010000218.1, on the reverse strand, counting down.
TCTCTGAGGTGAAGGCTGGGGATATTGCTGTTGTCGCTGGGTTAAAATGGACGCAAACAGGAGACAGTTTATGCGCTAAGGATCGGGTGGTGTCTTTTGAGCGATTGGCTTTTCCAGAGCCTGTTTTGTCTGTGGCTATTGAGCCTAGGTCTTCTGTGGATCAGTCAAAAATAGAATCGGCTTTAAAAAAGCTGGAGAGAGAAGACCCTTCTTGCCAGGTGAAGAAAGATTTAGAAACGGAACAAATGCTTTTGTTAGGAATGGGAGAGCTTCATATTGAGATTTTGTTAGACCGTTTATTGAAAGATTATAAAGTTTCCGCCCGCATTGGAAAGCCGCAGGTTTCTTTTAGGGAGACCCCCTCTAAAGCTTGGGAGGGGGCTGGAGAGTTTAATCAGGATATTCAGGGACGCAATCACTTTGCCAGAGTGAGTTTGAGAATAGAGCCTGTAGGAAGAGGGAAAGGTTTTGTTTTTGATAAAGGAGCTTTTTCAACCCTCTCATCGGAGATTTTATCTGCTATGAAGGAGGGTTTAGAGCAAGGTCTTTCTGCAGGGCCTTTAATGGCTTATCCCATGAGGGATCTGCAAGTTTTTTTGTTGGATTTACAGTATAAGGAAGAGGATATTAGCTTGTTAGCTATTAGGTCTTGCATTTATCAGACTTTTTCTAAAGGGATAAGAGCCGTAGGGACTGATCTTTTAGAGCCTATTTTTCGTTTGAAGATTACCAGTCCGGAGGAATTTACAGGGGCGGTTGTTGGGGATTTAAACACAAGAAGGGGGAGAGTGGAGGATATGGATAGGCAGGGAGACTTAAAAGTCATTTCCGCTTTAGCTCCTTTAACCAAACTTTTTGGTTATGCCACAGATTTGAGGTCTTTAAGTCAAGGGAGAGCTAATTTTTCTATGGAAATGCAAGGTTATGCCAAAGTCTCTGATAAAGACAAGCAAAAACTTCTTATTTAAGCAAAAACCAGCAATTACAAGCCTTTTTACGGGTTCAATAAAAAAATAAAGTAAAATTTGACGAGACTTAGGGCTTAATCTATAATCCAATAAAGAGGAGTTTTTGAGGAGCTCCCGATCTTTTAAGGGTGTTTATGAATAGCTATAATGTGGAATTTCAGTCTGAATCTTTTAAATTGGCGACAGAGCATGATTCCAAAGCCTTTACAGCTTTGAAGTCAGAAGTAGAGAGCAAATTAAAAGAGGTTCAAAATTCCCATAAAGGAATTTCTATTGAAAAAGCCTTATTTTTAACTTGTCTTTGTTTAGCAGAAGATAAATTTTTCTTAAAAAAGGCCATTGATAAAAATATTAATCAACTGGAATCTCAAGCAAAAAGTATCCTAGCTGATCTAGAAGCTTCTAATGCAGGCTTTGAAATCAATCTTTAAGACTTTTTCTTAATAGATGATTTGCCTTCAAATAACTCCTCATTGAGAGCAGAGGATTGTTATTGTGAAAGGAAATCAATTCAAACAAGAAAACCTGTGTAAATCTGACTTTTTGTTTTCTGAAACCAGTAAAAAGTCTCTCAGAGCCTTTTACAGGCATAAATTAAGTGAAATGTCTCTTTCTCGTAAAAAACAAAAAGTTAAGAAAATAAACCAGCTGATCCTAAATTTGCCAGTTTGGAGGCAAGCTCGGTTTATTGCTGTTTATAAAGCTTTTAAACAAGAGCCTTGCTTGTCTTCTTTTTGCTCTGTTTGGAAAAATAAAATTTGCTTTCCTGTAATAGATGGAGATCAGTTATCCTTTTACACAAATAAAGAAAATTTTTGGCAAAAAAATAAGTTTAATATAAGAGAGCCTGTATCTAAGGAAAAAAACAGAGTGGCTCTTAAAGATATTTCTGTTTTTTTTCTGCCGGGTCTGGCTTTTGACAGAAAAGGAGGCCGTTTGGGAAGAGGGCAGGCTTACTATGATAAAACCTTATCTTCTATTAAGCGTGATCCGAAGCCTAATAGGCCCTTGAGTTGGAATAAGCAGGCTTTATTTATAGGCCTGGCCTTTACAGAACAAATCCATAGAACAGCTCTTCCTTTATCTCGTTATGATATTTTAATGGACTGTGTGGTAACGGATCAGTTTGTTCTTTGGCCTTTAAATTCACAAAGAGGGGGGGAATAAAATGTCTTCAATATTTATCAGCACTTTATCTATGTTTATACTGGGTTTGTTTGTTGGAGCTTTGTTTTTTCTTCTTTACTCTATGCTGACATCTCGTAAAAGGGAGCAAAGTTTAAAAAAAGAAGTTAATGTAATTTTAAACCGCGCAAAATCTCAAGCGAGCAAAATAGAGCGGGTGTCTAAGCAAAAAGCTAAAGAGTGGGGAGAGCAGGAGACAAAGAGAGTGGAAAGAGAAATTAAATCGGAAAGGGAAAAATTAAAGAATCAAGAGTATCAGCTGAAAAAGAATCAGGAAAAATTAAACGCTGAATTTCATATTAAAGAAAATGAATTAAACAAGTTTTCAGGAGATTTAAGACAAGAAAAAGAATTGCTGGAGATTTCTCAAAAACAACTGGAAAGTTTAAAAGACAAAGTTCAAAACGAAAAAGAGCAGTCAAAAAAAACTTTGGAAAAAATAGCCATGATGACACAGGAAGAGGCTAAAGAACAGCTTAAAAAACTGTTTGAGGAAAATGTGAAGAAAGAGATTTTTAAAGACTTGCTTAAAATTGAGGAAGATATGAAAAAAGAGCATGAGCAAAAAGCGAAATTTCTTTTAGCTCAAGCTATGGCTCGTTACTCTGCTGAAGTAACAGCGGAAAGAACGGTGGAGACTTTGCCTATATCAGGCTCTTCTACCAAAGGAAAAATTATTGGCAGAGAAGGGAGGAACATAAGAGCTTTGGAGGCCACTTGTGGTGTGGATTTGTTAATCGGAGAGGGGCAGGAGATTGTAACGATCTCTTGTTTTGATCCTGTCCGCAGGGCGATTGCAAAAAAAGCGATTGAAAAGCTAATGGAGGAGGGAAGAGTTCATCCGGCGTTTATTGAAGAGGTGGTGGAAAAGATTAGAAAAGAATTTTTTTCTGAAATGAAGGAAGAGGGAAAAAAGATATGCTTTGATATGGGGATTCACGATATAAGTCTTGAGATTATTAAAGTGTTAGGCAGTTTGAAATATCGCTTTATAGAAGGCCAAAATCTTTTAAAATATTCTACAGAAGTTGCCTATATTTCCTCTTTGTTGGCGGGAGAGTTGGGGATGAATAAAAAAACAGCCAGCCGGGCTGGACTGCTTCACGCTATAGGTTTGGGAATACCTCATTTTGTGGAAGGGAGTTATTCATTTGTTGGGGCGCAGTTTTGCCAGAAACAGGGAGAATCTGAAACAGTTTGCCAAGCTATAGCCTGCCATGATGGCAAAAAGCCGGCTCGCTCATTGTTAGATCATATTTTGCAGTGCGCTTATAATTTGTCTCGCAGTCGTTCGGGAGCTAAAAGAGATTTATTAGACAGTTATATCAATCGCTTAAAAGATCTCGAATCTCTGGCCAATAGTTTTGATGGTGTAAAAAGAAGCTTTGCCATTCAAGCGGGCAAGGAGATCCGTGTTCTTGTAGATACTTTTAAAGTGGTCAATGATGAGCAAATGTCTATGTTGAGTTGGGATATTGCTGAAAAAATAAAAAGAGAAATGAATTTAAATGAAGAAGTGAAAGTCAGTGTAGTTAGGGAATATAGAATTGTTGAGCATGCCAGATAAAAACCGCGAGAGGAAGATCATTTATGAATTTAATTATGCCAATCAAGTTTGAATTTTCACTCCAGTTGTCATTCCTGCAAAAGTATGTCCTTGTGACCCCGCGAAAGCGGGAGCGGGAATCTTCAGAAAAAACTTCAACATTCAAATTCAGAAGGTTATAAGATAGAATTAAAAGCTTATGTCGGAATCTAAACTATTAAAGAAGAAACTATCGGCTGAAGAGCAGTATGATATTCTTTCCAGCGGGGCTGTTGAGCTGATCAATAAAGAGGAGTTTTTAGAAAAACTAAAAGAAAAACCGGCTCTTAAAGTCAAAGCGGGTTTTGATCCTTCCCGACCGGACATTCACATTGGACACTCTGTTTTAATCCATAAGTTATGTCAGTTTCAAGAGTTAGGCCATGAAGTTATTTTTGTAGTGGGGGATTTTACAGCCTGTATAGGCGATCCTTCCGGTCAAAATAAAACCAGGCCCATGCTTTCTTTCTCAGAAGTGAAGGACAACTCGCGAACTTATATTGAGCAGGCGACAAAAAAAAATTTTACAAGCCCAGAAAAATTAGATCCAGACAGTCAAAATGTATTGTCTTTTTTTAAAAGGTTAGATTTAAAAAAAACAAAATGGCTTTATAATTCTGAATGGTTTGATAAAGTGTCTTTAAAGGATTTTATTCTTTCTGTCTCTTCTAAATTTACAGTGGCGAGACAGCTGGAAAGAAATGATTTTTCTTCAAGATACAAAGAGAGAAAGCCCATTGGTTTGCATGAGTTTTTTTATCCTGTTTTGCAGGCCTATGACTCAGTTCAGATAAAGGCGGATGTGGAAATAGGAGGAACTGATCAGCTGTTTAACCTTCTTTTGGGCCGTGAGCTTCAGGAAAAATCTGGACAAAGCCCACAAGTGGTTTTAACACTGCCTCTTTTAGAGGGCTTGGATGTTAAAAAAGTCAGTAAAGCAAATTGGAATATAGAAGGCGGACAAAAAATGTCTAAGAGTTTAAATAATGCTATAAGCTTTAATGACAGTCCAAAAGATGTTTATGGAAAGGTAATGAGTATTTCTGATCAGTTGCTTGTCAAATGGTGGAAGATTTTTACAGCAGGAAAGGTGAAATTAGAGGATACTCTTAAAAGGGAGAATATCAATCCCAAATTAAAAAAAGAGGAACTGGCCTGGGTGTTGGTATGTTCTCTCTATGGAGAAAAGACGGCAGATCGAACAAGAGAGGAATTTTCTAGAGTGTTTTCCAAAAAAGGATTGCCTGATCAGATTCTTGAGGAGCAAGATCTTGAAAGCAAGAAGATAGGGGTTTGTGAGTTAATAAAAAAAGCGGAGCTTAGCTCTTCCAACAGTGAGGCTCGCAGGGCGATTTTGTCAGGAGCGGTAACTCGCAGAGAGGTTGTGGCAGGGGTGGTAGAGAAAGAAGGAGAAAAACTAATTGATCCTCAAGCTATAATTGATTTAAGCAAAAAGGAAAATAAGGAATTTGTGTTGAGCTTTGGAAAGAGGAAGTTTAAAAGGGTTAATTTGAAATGGAAAGAGATACATGAGTTAAAGGCTCTTCTGGTTTATAAAAAAGTATCGGTAAAAGAAGAAATAAAAGAGGATGCAAAAAATAAACTAAAAGAAAAGCTATGTGAAGAGTGGGCAAAGGATAAAGATTTTGAAATATCAGATATTTCTCCAGCCAGCATTAAAATGAAATTTGAAAACAATAGGTATCTTGATACAGGCAAAGGCTTGCCAAATTACTCAAAACAAAACAAAGAAGTGTTTGATAAATGGAAAGATTCTTCTATTGAAGAATTAGAACAAGAGATTATCAAAAGAAAAAACGGAGGAGAATATATCGATCTTGTTTGAAAATTTAGTATGACAGTCGTTCCTGCAAAAGCGGGAATCTCCAGAAAAAATTTCAAAATTCAAACAGGATCAGTATAAAGAGATAAAATGAAAATAAAATTTGTCCCGAAAAATATTGAAGTGGATATTGAATCTAATAAAAGTGTTTTAGAAATCAGCAGAGAGCTTGGTTTTAATATTCAATCCTCCTGTAATGGAATGTGCTCTTGTGGAGACTGCCGGGTGTTTGTGAAAGAAGGAGGGGCTAATTTGCTTTTGCCATCAAATAAAGAATTGAAATTGATAGGTCAGGGGCATTATTTGGATCAAAGAAGGTTAGCTTGTCAGCTCTATTGCTTTGGCAATGTGGTAATAGATTTGTCTGAGCAAGAGGATCGGTTTAATCAAGGTAAAATTTCACAGCAGTTTTTAAAGAAAGCGCAAAAACAAAGCCCAGAGGAAGCTTATTCAAAAAGTGATATTTTAATAGAAGATGATGAAGATATTAAAAAAATTAAGTCAAAAGAGATTGATAATTTTAAGGAATAATTGATTCTTTTATGGATTCAGTTTGAGTTTATTAGGAAGGAATCTTTAAAAAAACTTTAAAACTCAAACCAAAGGATTATATAGTGATTCTGTTTAGATTTTCCAGTCTGACTTGCTTAGCCTTCCCCTAGAAGGCTAAGCTCCCGCGAAAGCTTGCCCTCGCGAAAGCGGGGGCGGGTAATCTCTCACTAAAACCGGAAAATTCAAACAGGATCACTATATAACAGCCTTTATTTAAAATTGAGTTTAGGGCATATATTGGAAATTTGTTTTTGAAAAGAAATCTTTTCCTCTTCATTTGAGTTGGGCTGAATTCTTGCGTAACGATTTAACATAAAATTAGTATCCTTTGAACCTTCATCATAATTAAAAACCCGGCGGTTGGAGGCTACCATTTTTTGCACATATTGAGCCACTTCTTTTCTTCTCGTTCGGCTTGTGCTGGGATAAGTTGCCAGCAAATCAGATGTAAACATTTTTAAAGCCAAAGAGCTGTCTATCCCCTTCCCTTCTTTTATTTGTTCTCTGGCTAAGCATCTGTTCTCTTGTGAATGGGATTTGCAAGACCTTGCAATGTTTCTTTTTAACCTTTCTATTCGTTTTGTTACACTGCTGTTGACTAAAGACTGTCCCCCATTGTGAGCCCAATAGTTAAACATTTGCTCAATGTGTTCTTGGTTTTTAAAAAGAGGAGCTTTTTTTATTGTCAGCTCTTTTGAATCATCAATTTTGCTCCATAAATTATATAATTCCGAATCATCCCAAATCACCCAGTTAAATTTATTTCCATTTTTTGTAGTTCCTGTAACATGCAGTATCTCATTCAGTCTAATGGGAAGTTGATATTTATTTGCCACACTCTTTGGAAATTCTCTATTGCCCATATAATCTAACTTAGATTGGAGATTTTCTTTCATTTTTCGGTGATTTCTTTCCAAGCCATAAAAGGTATAAAAAAGACAGGTATAAGGATCTAGGCTGGTTTGACAGGTTATAAAGTTTATATTTTTTAAAACCTTCTCTTTCAATCGAGGGCATCGTTGCGCCACTTCCCTGTAAATTTCTGAGTATTTCAAAGGATTTGTTTTATTAGAAGAGTTGATGATATTGTTAATAGTTTTGACATAATCAATAGTTACTTGACCGAGACATCTAGCTCCTGTCGCGCTTCTGACATTTAAAATTCCTCCTGATTCTTGATTGATGAGATGAAAAATTTCTTTTTGTTTTTCTGTATCGTAATTGAAACATTCAGCCGTGTCTTTCCAAGCTGTATATATTGTGTTGATATAATCCTCATTGATGCAAAACTTTCTGACTTTAGAAAAGAAAGCTTTATTTTTTGATTCACAGTGAACATATTGGCTAGACGCAAAAAGCGCGTCTCCACGGAGAGCCATAGCTAAAAAGCATTGTTTAGGAATTACGGTAAATTTATCTTTAATGGAAATATAGATTTCCAGCATATTGGCAAAACGGCTCTCGCATCGCTCACAGAAATCAGCTTCTGTTATAGAGGGATCTTGCGCGAGATCATCTGTTCTTTGAATTTCATATTTTGTGCATTGAGTGTCATAAGGGAGCCATTCTTTTGTAAGAGCGTTAGGGGTGTAAATGAGAGTAAAAATAAAAATAGCTTTATAATACATACTTCGATGTATTTTCAATTGATAAATTTTTGAATCACACATAGCCTTTTTCATTTTTGTATGAGATTTAATTTTTTTTCTCCTCTTGTTGAATGCACTCTATGCTTTTGGCTATGGTTTGAGCCCAATTGTCTGGGTAGTCTTTTATTTCAAGGTCTTCTGGCAAGTTATACAGCATTCTGTAGAATCGGGTAAAAACATCTAAGTCTATAAAATTATCATAGTTTGTTTCTTCAAGCGCGCTGATTATATTGGAAAACAAGAGTTGTAGAGTATAGTCCATATTGGGATCTTTTAAGCTAGTCTTTAAAAAATCTTCAAAGGAGTCTAATTGTTTTTTCAGGAGCTTTTTTTTATTTTCTGTTGTTTCACAAGCTTGTTTTAAATTTTCTAAATGCTCTTCAAATTCCTCTTTCAGCTCTTTTTTGCTTTTTTTAGCTTTGTAGTAGTTTTTCGGCAGGACATCTTCTTTTGCTAATAATCTTTTTTTTGAAATAGTCTTGACGGGCCGACTTGGTTTTTTATTTCTGCTGGTCAGTGAGTTTTGGAGATTTTCACCTCTGTGTTTCCATGAAGGCTTGCTTGTGTGAGAGCCACCCCTTTCAGAAAAATGTAATTTAGCTTTAGTTTGCGTTTTTTTTGGTGTTGCTTTAAACTTGTTTTTTTCTAACTTTGTTTTTTCACTGGATTTTCTATCAGACTGCTTTTCTAAAAATACGCAATGAGGCAAAAAAAACAGAAAAACTAAAAAGGAAACGGTAATTAGCTTCATGCTTCTTAATACTAAAGGAATCTATTTTAAATAGCAAATTATTTTTAAGTGGTTTATTGTGAAAATCAATTATTTTACAAACTGTAAAAATTACATGGTCGGTTCTAAAAAAGTCTGTTTTATTGTTTAAACTTGTGATTTTTGTTCAAAAGCTTGCCAATATTATCCCATTTATATCAATCGGATTTGAATTTTTATCCTAACTGTCATTCCTGTAAGTGTTCAGTCATTCGATAACAGAATTGATTATAAAAGAAGATTAGAAAGCGCTAAAAAAGCCAAGAAAAGCCGTCTTTATCCACGACAGGTTTTTTAAAGACACTTTTTCTGATCCAAAAAGAGCTAAAAAACTTTTAGAGTTTATTTTATCAAAAAAGAGCTGTTTTTAGGCTCTAACCGATTGCCATTCATTAAAGACTTGTGAATGAAAGCCTTAAAATCTCAGACAGGCTTTTTGCCACAAAGCGACTTTCAGTAGCCTAGTGGTCAAATCCAAACTCGTTTTAAGCCTTTCATTCACAAGTTTTTAAAGAAAGCGCAGCGCTGAAATTTCACACAAGATCAGTATAAAGCGGTTTTTCGGGAATTATATTTGACACCACATAAAGAATTACAAAACAAAAATAAAGCTTTAAATTTACAGCATTTTATAAAATGCATAGGTGATTACTTTTCATGTCTTATAAAAAGTTGCCAAACCCCCTTGTGATTAAAGGTTTTTATAAGATATTTGCGGTGTTAAGTATATAATTCCTGTTTTTCTTTTGAAAAAACGGCCTGAAATAGCGCCCTGTCCTCCTTCTTCATTAAAGAAAGGACCAGTATAAAGCGGTTTTTCTTTTGAAAAAGCGGCCTAAAAGAGCTTAAATAAAAAAAAATTAAAGTTTTTCTTATTTTGAGCCGATCCCTAAATTAAGCAAAAATAAATGAAAAAAACAAATAAGAAATAAAAGCGGATAAAAAAACTAAAAAAAGACACAAAAAGCGAATAAAAAAAAGACATAAAGAAAGAGAAAAACTAAAAAAGACACAAAGAGAGGATAAAAAAAGACAAAGAGAAGAAAGACAAAGAAAAAAAATGAAACAGCAAAGTTTTTTAAAGCGCTTGCGAAAACCGGAAAAAAACAAAACAGGATAAGAAAAATTAAAAGCAAGCCGGAAAGAAAAGTAA
>JAPPIY010000231.1 GCA_026914095.1 Oligoflexia bacterium | reverse complement strand
GCAATAAAGAGTTTAAAAAAGCGAGCGAATTATTTGATAAGCTGGCTTTATCTGGAACGGAAAAATCTATCCAAGCTCTTCGGTTAAAATCCGCTCATCTCTCTTTGTCTGCTTTAGCTCAAATGGGAAATCAAGAGGAAAAGCTGGCGCGTCAGGCCGGGGTGTTTATGGAGCGTTTTCCTAAAAAACGAAAAGAGTTTGTCGGAATTTATAATTCAGCGGTGTTAAATACAATTAAAAAATTGGTTTCTAATAAAGACTTTTCTCATCGGCCCATTCAGGTTGATACAGATAAAGATATTTTAAAAGCTTGGGAATTTTTACAGCTTTTTTCTGTTAAAGATGCGGATAAAAAAGCAATTTCTAATTATTATTTTAATAAACTGCTTTTAGCCAAAGAGCTGTTAAAATTTAAACAAATGGATCAGAGTCTTAAAGTTTTGTTGGTTGATAAAGGTTTAAGCGCAGAAGATAGAAAAGTGGCTTTAACTTGGAAGCTATGGCTGGCGGAATTAAGATTTGATTTTAAAGAAGTGTTGAGGCTAGTTAAAATTTTAAATCCATCCAATCAATCCGAAGAGCATTTGTTAAGGTTAATCCGACTCTCTGAGTTAGCTGGAGTTGATTCTATTCCCTATTATAAAGCTTTTATTAAAAAGTTTCCCAATTCTCAGTTCAGTCTGGCCGTCTTAGCTTCTCTTGTTGAGAAATCCTCTTCAGATAAAGAAAAGAAGGAGTTTTTGCAAAAATATTCTGATCTTTATAAAAAAAATAAAAACAAACTCACTTATTTAATTTTAAAAGTGGATAAGGGGCGGTTGGATTCCAACTTTATAGGTTTTTTTACTAAGCTTTCTTTTATGAAAAATACTTTTTTGTATTCTTTTGAGCAAAGGAGGAAGACTATAGAGGCTTTTGAAAAAACTTTGCAAAAAACCAGTGTTTATTCTCTACCCTTTAAAATTTCAAGCGCCCGATTAAATTTTAAACTCAAAAAATGGACTCAAGCGGTTAATGAATTGCGACAGACGGCAAGCGATATGTTGAACACACAGGACTGGACAGCCCGGGTTTTTATAATATCTCATTGGAAAAAAGAGTTAGAGCGCTTTTATAACTCAGTTATGAATCTTCCCGCTCCTAAAGCTTTAACTGCGGAAGAGCGGAAAGAGTATAAAACTTTGTTGGCCAATCAACTGCAAGTTTATGACGAGCAAATCAAGCAGTTGGATAAGGAGCTAAAGATTTTATGGTCACAGGGATTTTTAAGCGCTTATCAGGTAGGGCTTAAGCAGGATTCTGTTTTTTACCCTCCTTTAAAGTGGGAGTTGGAACAGCTGGCTGAATCCGCTGAAGAAAAGCAGAAGGAGCAAATTCAGATTTTGCTTTCTTCTTTGACACATAAACTGAAAGGGCAGAAAGCGCAGAAAAAAACAATTCAGACTGAGCAAGGCGCGGTTAATAGTTTATATGAGGTCTTGCAGAAAAACCCTTTTGATAAAAAATCTCTGACAGAATTGTTGGACTTAGAGAAAAAAAGAGAAAACAAGGCCTTGTCCTTTTACTTGGCTGATAGAATTGAAGAGTTAGAGCAAAAAAGAAAAGGAGATCGTTTATGAAAATAGACCGATCCGATTTGAATTTTGAATTTGTTGTTCCGTCTTCCCCCGGAAGGCTAAACTCCTGCGAAAGCACGCCTTTGTGGAAACACGAGGGCAGGAATCCCTATGTTAGTCATTCCCGCGAAAGCGGGAATCTCCAAAAGAAACTTCAAAACTCAAATCAGAAGAGCCTAATTGTCTTAAAATTATTTTATTTTGTTTTTATGTTATCTATTGTTTTTTGCGCTAAAGCCATTGCGAGTTCTGAACAGAAACCAGAAAAGGGCGCCAATGTAAAAAGCTACTCTTTTCGCCCTCTTCTTATTCAAGGGAAAAAAAGGCTGGTTCAAAAAACTAAGGATATGAAAGTAGAGACAAGCAATATTTTAGAGACCAAGATCTTTTTTGCAGAGACAGACTTTAAAAAGAGAATTTTTTCTGATGAGGGTTTAGAGTGATGAAATTGATGGTTTTAAAAGATAAGATGGGAGAAGTTATAAGAGTTTTTCGTTGTGAGACGGAAAAAATCTTTCTTGTTTATCGTCCGAATATCGGCCGTTTGGATTTTTGCTCTTCTCCTCAGTTTTTTGAAAAAGATTCCATTATTTTGGTTGATGAATGGCATGTGAATAAAATAAATAAACAGGAGATTCCTCTTATGGGAGGATTTTTAACAGCTTATAATGAGGTGGAGAAGCTTCGCGCGGAGCTTCCACGGCCTCACTTTGACAACAAAAGTTTTCAGCTGGCTTTTGGATGGACGGCCGGCGCTTATCTGACTTTAATACTGGGGCTTTATACCTTGTCTTATTTTAAACCCGTTGAAGAGCAAATGATTTCTCAGATACAACAGGTCGTTAAAATTATCAAACCTCCAGCTGTTATAAAACCAGAAAAAATAGTTATTGGCAGCAGTGAGGTTTTTCTTAGAAACGCAAAGGAAAAACCAGCTAAAAAAACAGTCAAAAAATCTTTAAAGAAAATGGGCGCTCTATCTGTATTGGGGAGTTTGTCTAAAGGAAAACAAAGAGGAGGCTTGAATTTAGGAGCTAATAAGGTGTCAGCGGGTCCAGGGTTTCGCGCGATTGCCAGTAATTCAGGCAGTGGCGGCGTTCAAAGCCAGCTTTACAGCCAGGGGATGATTGCGTCTGCTTTAGGAACCGGCGGCAATGTCAGAGGAGGGGGAGGCCACGGCACAAAGGGAACCGAGTCGGGCGGAGGCTCAGCTGGTTATGGAGAGCTGAGTTTAATAGGCTCAGGGGGAACAGAAGATTTGTCCTCTTCTTCTGTTTTAAGCGATCAAGGGGGCAGTTTTGATTTTAGCGTTATAGACAGAGAAATTGTTAAACATGCTGGAGCGGTTAGAAAATGTTATGACATAGCTTTAAAAACTGAACCGGACATAAAGGGCTTGTTTAACATTCGGTTTGGAATCAATACGGCAGGAAAAGTAAATTTTTCCAGAGTGAGAGCGGATTCTCCCGTTCAATCTCAGGCAATCAACTCTTGTATTTTGGGAATTGTAAATAAGATTCAATTTCCCATTCAACTTACAGCCAATATTGTGATAGATTATAGCTTTGATTTAAGCGTTTTAGAAACAGAAGGAGGAGAGTGATGTTTAAAATTAAGCGGATATTTTTATGTTTTTTACTGGGGACTGTGTTTTCCTGCGGACAGGATCCCTTAAAAGGCTTTCCAGCAGATATACGGGATGGAGTTTTAAAAACAGGCCTCCAGCACTTTTCTAATTTCAGTGAGGTTTTGGTGGAAAAGCTCATTAAAATTGATGTTGTTGGCAAGAATGATTTAACAATGGAATTTTATGAAGGGGTTGCGCAGTCTTACAATATCAAGTTTAGGATGTTGAATCATTTTAACTCAAAGTATGAACTGATTATTAAGGATAATCCCTTTGCGGAATTAAAAGGCTCTCAGTGGAGCTATGACTCTAAAAAACAAATAGGTGTTTTGAAGTGGAGGCCCAGTGAAACTTTTACTTGGGATCAAACCTATGTAAAGGTTTCGTTGCCTTTGTCTATTCAATTGAAAAAACTGGGGTATCCAGACAAAGGCTCTATTTCTACAGTGAATAGGGAATTCACAGCTGTTGTGCATAAAAGCTATACTCCTCCCAAATTTTATAGAATTAAAATGGATCATGACAGTTATATTAATTTAAGTGATGACAGATGGTATAGAGATCATCTGTTGTCCAGCTTAGATTTAGGTTTTTATGGCAAGCTGTATGCGGGAGAGAAGCTAAGATCAAGAGTTGAGGACAATTTCATTTTTTATACACTTGATGTCTATATGAATCTTCATTCCATGTCTGATTATTCTGATCCAGAATGGGACGCAATGTCGGAAGGTAAAAATGAAAATGCAGAGTGGGACGCAATAGGTCTTGGAAGAGATTTTGATATTCTGGACTTGACTGATGAGCTTGGAGAGAGTGTTCCCATAGAGTTGGTTCCGTTTCTAAAAGAGCCTTACTATCAAGTGATTAACAAGATAACAGCCGGCGAGTCTTGTATCACTGAGAAAACTGACTTTTTGAATCGATCTCTTTGTTTAGCTCCTCTTACAGAGCTGGGTTCCGTGGCTTTATCTGCGGAGCTTTATGTGAAACATTATAATATTCCTCCTCATATTCAAAGGAATCATTTGTATTATAAAATAGATTCTCAGGCTTTATGCGGAATTTATCATAAAATCAGCTCTGATTTTATGATTCATCAACAAAAAAAATGGAATCTGCAAAAAAACTGCTATCTGTCTTTGGATAAGTTAAATGCAAAAAATGTTCCAACTCTGGATAAAACTCTTGATAGGTTAAAATTAAAAAATATTCCAATCACTGAAAAGACAGATATTTATATTTTTAAAGGAGACAGCAGTTTTGAGCGGGTGGATAAGTCAAAATGGGAGCTGAGTTTTTATAAATTGCCGGAGCATGTAAAGTGGCGGTTAGGGGGGCATCAGCCGGTTTCCTCTCCTATTTTGCCGGTCAATCTTATGAGGGCGGGAGCAATGAGCGCTCTGAAGTTTTATTTGAAAGACCATAACTATTCAGAACCGCCTTACTTTATTTTTGAAGAAAGGGAAAACCAAATTCTTCCTCAAAACATTCCTATCAAATGGACTTTACAAGGCGTTGGGAAAACCGGTGGTGACAAGTGGGAGAGGTTTTATGGTGTAGAGCTGATGGATTGGCTGGAGAAAGAGAAATACACGAAACTTTACGATTTTCCTTTTAACTTAAAACCGGTTTCAGCTGGTATTGTTGGAAAGTCTGTTAGGCTGGAGTTTAATATTCTGCCTTCTGTGAAAGTGAATTATATTGAATCTTTCAATCCAGATGAAAATTTTAAAATTTCCACTCATATTAAACAAAGCGATGGGATTCAAGAGTGGGTTGGCGTTGATGTCTCAATAGAAACTCAAATGAGGGAGGAGTATGTTTTTTCCAGTAATTTTAAAGAAAACATAGCAAAAGCTCTGCCTTTTGCCAATGAGAGTAAAAGTTTAAGGGATCTTTTAGCTGTGAAAAATCATAACCCGAAATCCAGCCATGCCTGTTTTATGGATAGGGATGGGCCTTTTAAAGAAAGCGCTTGTGAATGTTCTGAGTTTGTTTTTTATGAACGAGCGCTCTCTGATGAGGCGAAAGAAGAAGAATCTGGTGAAATGAGGGGGGAATCTGACGATAAACAACAGGAAAACAAACCAGTTTATATGGAGTCCATTTGCTCTTATAAAGCAAAGTTGGAGTTAAATTCAGCGCAAACTAATAAAGATAATCAGATTATTTCAGCCTATTGGAAATGGGATTATTCTGTTGATACTCTTGTTGTATTAAAAAACTTATCCGCTGATGGCGAAGGTTATTCGGGGCAGGCTCTCTCTGTTGATAAGGAGTATGTGAATGAGTATCCTTTAGCTAATGAGCCAGCTGAAGAAAATAGCGAAAAGGGATTTGGGCTTCATATCTTTTTTAATTTAAAGCCTGAGATAAATTGTTTTGTGGAATTGGATTCTTCTCATAAAACATGCCAGATAAGGTATCGTATGGATAAAACTCCCGATTTTTTTGACCTCACTCAATTTAATAAAGATAAATACTTTTTTTCAGAACAAGGTGTGGAGGCGGATATTGCTTGTTTAACCAGAGATTCTACAAAGATAAACAGCGATTTTGAGAAGGCAAGTGAAATTGCAGAGGACTTGTTTGAAATAATTGAGACGAGTGATTCTTGTGTCTGTGAGGTCCCTCAATTTATTACAGAAAATAAACAAGTGGGTAAGGCTTATGACGGTCAGAGCGATTGGAGTCATGTTGTTAAAGACAGGGTGTCATTTTTGGAAGTCAAATGTTCTGTGGGCAAACATCAAAAGGGTTCTGTGGAACTGGCTTTAAAGACAAACAGCCCTTACATTTATTTTTTAGATCCAGAAATGGAAGACGATATAAAAAGCACAACTTTTAAGAGTTTGAAGATAGAATAAACGCATTTAACAAAGGAGTGAATGGACATGAAAATATATTGGTTTTTTCTTTTATTGATTTTTTGTTTTCCTTTATTGAGTTTTTCAGATTTTGAGAAGTTGGGAAAAAACACTGAGATTTTAGATAAAAAGAGATTTCATTTTTCTAGCGCTAATCTGAAAGTTGTTCAAAAAAGATGGCTGGAAAAACGTTTTTCATCTTCAGCGGATTTGAGCTGGTCCCCCATTTTAAAAGGTTTTAATTATATGAATTCCTATTCTGTGGATCTGTCTTACCGTTGGTTTATAAGCAATTATTTTAGTTTAAATTTAAGGTATTCCTATTATGATAATCCTATCAACCAAGATGGAAAGGACGAGATTAATTTGAGAGGGCGGACTCCTTTGGAGTTAAAATACTATAATAAACAGTCTTATTTAGCTGGAGTCGAGTGGTATCCCTTTTACGGAAAAGCGGTTTTATACAACCAATTGGCTCATTTTGATTTGTATTTATCGGCTTTGGCCGGTCAAGTAGAGCTATCCCATCAAGAGAAAAATGTTCCGATCTATTCTTTAGCGATGGGTGTGGCGCAGTGGTGGCATAAACATTTTAACACCCGGATAGAGGCTCAGGCTTTTTATTACAAGTACCGTTTTTCCAGCAAGGATGAAAATCGAGAGGTGCATGAATATTTTTATAAAATATCTGTTTCCGCCGGGGTGTTGTTTTGAAAAAAATGAACTTGTTTTTTTGTTTGTTATGTTTTCCCTTTTTAACTGAGGGAAATATTATAGATATTTTAGAGAAAAAAGACAGCAGTTTCAATTTGCAAAAGCAGTTAAAGAAGGACATAGGCTCTGTTTTTTTAAATAAACCAGCTTCTTTCATTCAAGCTTTTGAGAATCAAAATTTTGAAAGAGCTTTAGAAATCTGGCTGGACTCGATTCAAGGCGCGTCTTTTGCTAAAAGCGCCACAGGCTCGGCTCTTTATTCTTATTTGCTGTTTCAAAATGGTTTTGAAGTTTTGTCTTTAAATGAGCTTTTGAAAAATTCCAAGCCCAGTCAAATTAATCCTGTTGTCAGCCGGCTGTGGAAAGTTGATATTGATAAGAATAATCCTATATGGAATTCCTTTTATTTTCCTATTTCAACTGAGTGGCAGGTGATTTTTTCTCCGGAAACGGTTTTTAAAATAGGCTCTAAGGCCCCTTTTCATTTAACGAAAGATCAGAATTATATAAAGTCTTTGCTGGCTCTTCCCCTGAGCGCTAAAGTGGATGTGTTTTCTTTAGAATGGCTGTTTGTATTGAGCTTAATACAGACAGGTAATATGGATTCGGCAACTAAAATTTTATCCTGGCTGTTGTCTAAGACAAAAGACAAGTACAGAAAAGATAAAATCCATCTCACAATCGCCAGACTGCTGGCTGATGTAGGGGAAAATCAAGCGGGTTTGCATTATTATCAAAAGATTAAGGAGCTGTCTTATTTTTGGTTTTTAGCTCAGGAGGAGATGTCCTGGCTTTATTTGAATGAAACAAATAACCCTAAGGCTTATTCAACCGCGCTGGCTCTCAATTATCCAGCTTTTCTAAAACAGATCAGTCCCTCCATGCATTCTGTTATGGCTCTTTCCCAGCTTAAAAACTGCGATGACAAGGGAGCAGTTCAATCTTTAATGAGTTTTAAGACAGCTTTTTTTAATCAATATAGGGGATTGAAAAAAATTTTGGACCAAAAACTTTATAAAATTTTAATCCGATCGATTTTAGCTTTCTATGATTCTAAAAATCCTTATTATCAAGCGGGACCGTCTCCATTTGATTTTTCCCTCCCGCATTTTGTCTCATTTCTAAAGGCTGAGCTTGTGAGTCAGCGGGAGTCCCAACAGAGTTTGAGCTTATACCGATCCGATTTGAAATTTCAACACGACAGTCCTTCCCATGTAAGCAGTCCTTCCCGTGTAAGCAGTCCTTCCCATGTAAGCAGTCCTTCCCGTGTAAGCAGTCCTTCCCGTGTAAGCAGTCCTTCCCGTGTAAGCGGGAATCTGAAAAAGCGGGAAAACTCAGACAAGATCAATATAAAATCAGAACGGCCTGCCAAAATAAATCTGTTTTATAATTTGAGAAAAGACAGTCGGTTAAAAAATGATATTCTGCTTTATAGTTCTATAGAAACCCAGAAAAGAGACAGAAAAACAAAATTTAAGCGGTTATCAGCCCTAGAAGATAAGATCGTTGAAAATTTAGAAAATAAAATCCATGCGAGAGTTGAGTTTTTGCTAAAAAAAGAATTGAAAAGCATTGAGGACGCTTTACAGAGTTTTCACCTTATTGAAGCGGAGCTTTTATACAGAGAATATGGAGCGCCGGCTGGTTTAGCTGTTCTGCAAGGGGAGTTTTGGTTCAAGGATATTTCTTTGTATAAGTCTAACGGTTTTTTATATTTTCCCTTCAATAGAGAGGAAATTTGGCTGGATGAGCTGTCTAACTATCAGGCTGACAGGAGCGAAAGGTGTTTAGCGGGAAGTTATATTTTATAATTTAAGGAGTTGTTATGAGAGTAATGGTGTTTGTTTTTTGTTTTTTTGTTTTTGCCTGCGATGACAATAAAAGCCTAACCCCTTATTTGCTGGAGTCAAAAGAGTTTAAGCTTGATCTTTCGTATGGCGAGTTTATCAATTCTGTCAGTTTTTTATTCATTACAGATCATTCAGGAAGTATGGAGAAGCATAGAAAGCATTTGGCTGAGAATATTGCCTTGTTTTTAGATCCTCTTTTAGACAGTTATCCTCATTTCAATTATAATTTTGCCGTTACATCAGCGGGAGTAAAAGGAGGAAAGGGAGCTAGTTTTCTTTTTGTTAATACTGAGCATGTTGCGGAAAAATGCTCTATCAGCCTCTCCCGCCTTCGTAAGAGCAGTCAGCTAGGCCCTTATCTGTCTTATGGAGGGAGCAGTCAGATGTCCCGTTCTGATCTGGTGTGCGCTCTAGCTGAAAATATTGAAGCTGATATCAATCTGCATGATGAAAACTTTTTTAAGCCTATTCAGTATATCGCTCAGCAAGCTGATAAGAAGTTTCGGTCAGATTTTTTTGGAGAAGACAAGATATTGATTTTATTTTTTATTTCTGACGCGGGAGGGGAGGAGTATGTAGGTGGAATTAGAAACAGCAGTAAGGACTCTTCTGTAATAGCCGATACAATGTCCAATGAGATTTTAGATCAACTGAAAATGTTTGGGGTGAGGGGTGAGAATATTCGCGCTTATGCTGTTATTCCGCCAAAAAAACACAAGATAGGCTGTCCCTTAGATGATACGACTAGATCAGGCGCCAGCTATACTCCTCCTGATCATGTTTACTCTCTTATAGAGAAAATGGAGGGTGTGAGCCTTTCTATTTGTGATGCAAGCTGGGGGAAGCTTTTAACGGATGTGTCAGATAATTTGCTTCAGTCTATCCCCTCTAAAACTGTCTATTTAGAGGAGATTCCAAAACAGGGAACAGTAGAAGTGTTTTTTAATAATAAGAAAGCGCCTGAAGATGTTGAAACTGGCTGGTCTTTAGATATTGAAAAATTGGCCATTTATTTTGGACCGAATTTTGATTTGTCTCGTTATAGGACGGATTCTAAATTTAATACAAAAGATAAAGTGGTTATAAAATACCAGCCTCTCAATATAGACATTTTACAAAATTCCGAATAAGAGTAATGACGCTATTTTAAAACAGCAGGTTATATGTACTTAGGTGGAAAAAGCTGGTCACGCATTGCGTAAAAGAAGAGGTTGTTCCTCCCACGAAAAAACGGGATAAAATATCCTGTTAATTAGCTCATTAAAAAAGAAAGAGGAACAATGAACGAGAAAAGTAATACATAAGAGATAAGAAAGAACAACGATTAATAAGCGCAAAGATATCATTGTTGCAATTGTCTCAGGACTTGGGAAATATCCAGAAAGCTTGTAAAGTAGCGGGAATAGCCCGTTCCAGTTTTTATGAGATAAAAAAGGCGTATGAGAAATATGGAAGAGCGGGGTTATTGCTCCGGCCGTAAAGGCAAGAAAATTCAGGAGCCTAACAAGGAGGAAGAAAAGAGAGACAGTTATGAGGTTATTTAAGAATTGGACTGAGGACTATACTAATGTGGCGCTTCACCAGGACTTGGTATGAAAAGTCCTGTAGAATACAGGAAATTGATGGATCAAGCTGTCTAGTTGAAATGGGGGTCAAGAACAGATTGAGATTTTTTCGCCATTTAGACTTGTATCTTATAATAGATATAAGTAAAAGTTAAGATTAGACTGCCATTTGATGTTAAAATTTCGATTTTATGAGATTTAGGGGGAATACATTAAAAAAGTTTTTCTAAAGGTTGTTATTTTTTGGTAAGAAGCAGGGGTTATC
>JAPPIY010000091.1 GCA_026914095.1 Oligoflexia bacterium | reverse complement strand
TTCGCCCAGAAGACAGTACTCTCACAATATCCTGTCCTCATGGAAACGAGGGTGGTAATCTCCAGAAAAAGCAGAATAATTCGAACTTGTTTTCCCGCAAAAACCTAATTTCATCTTTTCACTTTTAGAAATTTGGACTTGTTTATCGCTTATCAGAATAAATACCAGCTATTCTGAGATTAGCTGGTCTATTTTTCCGTTAATTTCAGAGACATCTGTTTTTATTTCAGATTGGCCTTTTTCTAGGCTACTGAGCCTTGCATCTGTTGAATTTAATCTATTATTTATTGTTGATATTTGACTATCCACTGTATTTAACCTGTTATCCACTGTATTTAATCTATTGTTTATCGTGGGAATACAATTTGTTTCAATTTTTTCTAAGCTCTTTTTTATAGGCTTGAGCAGGGCTTTTGTCTGTTCAAAAATAGCCTCTATTAAATTTTTACCCCTTTCCTCAAAATGAAAATCATCTGGTTTCATTTTTCCTGCCTTTTCGCTTAGTCCAGCTTTCTTATATATTAGATTAAAGGACAACAAAAGTCAAGATTTTTTCTTTCAGAATAAATATTCCAACCTTAGCAGACAGCCTATCTGCTACAGCTAAAGCTCCTATTATGATAAATTATCTTTTAAAAAAGCATTGAGAGATTCGATGGGGATTCGCTCCTGCCTCATGCTGTCCCGCTCCCTCACAGTCAGTTTATTGTCCTCGCAGGTTTCAAAATCAATCGTGGCGCAAAAGGGGGTTCCAATTTCATCTTGTCTTCGGTATCTTTTTCCAATACTGCCAGAAGCGTCATACTCTGCAAACCAGTTTTTCTGAAGATCGGAATAGAGCTTTTCACATAGGCTTGTAAGCGCTGGTTTTTTAGAAAGAGGCAGGACAGCTATTTGAACTGGGGCGATATGAGATTTTAATTTTAAAAGCTTTCTGGTTTCATTTTTAACAGTTTCCTCTGTGTAGGCGGAGCATAAAACCGCTAGAAAAAGCCGATCGGCTCCAATAGAAGTTTCAATCACATAAGGCAGGTAAGATTTATTTTGTTCGGGGCAAAAGTATTGCAGTTTTTTCCCTGAAAATTGCTGATGGCGGGAGAGATCAAAAGCGCCTCTGTTGTGCAAACCCTCCAGCTCCCTTCGGCCCCATGGGAAATCAAACTCTATGTCTTCCGCTTTTTTAGCGTAATGAGCCAGCTCTTCTTTGCTATGCGTTTTAAAATGCAACTCGGTTTCTTTTAAACCCAGGCTTAACAGCTGTTGTCTTCTTTCTGAGCGCCAGTATTCAAACCATTTTTCACTGCCTTGCTCTGAAGTGAAAAACTGCATTTCCATTTGTTCAAACTCTCTGGCGCGAAAAACAGAGTGGGAGGGGGTGATTTCATTTCTAAAAGCTTTGCCGATTTGAGCAATGCCAAAGGGAATTATATATCTCATGCTCTGCTGGACATTTAGAAAATTGACATAAATTCCCTGGGCGGTTTCAGGGCGAAGATACACGACAGAGCTTTCCTCTTCCACAGGCCCCATAAAGCTTTTAAACATAAGATTAAAATTTCTGGATTTGGTGATGTTTTTAGAACCGCACTGAGGGCAGGCTTTTGTATCTTTGTCTAAGCGGAATCTGTGTTTGCAGTCTTTGCAGTCAGAGAGGGGGTCAGTGAATCCTTCTAAGTGCCCAGAGGCCTCCCACACCTTAGGGTGCATAAAGATACTGGAGTCAAGGCCGGTGACATCAGACCTCTTTGTCATGTTGTCCCACCATTGCTTTTTTAAGTTGTTTTTAAGCTGGACTCCCAAAGGGCCATAATCCCAGCAGGAGTTTAAACCGCCATAAATCTCACTGCTTGGAAACAAAAAGCCTCTGGCTTTGCAAACCGAAAGAATTTTGGAAAATAGGTTTTGATCTTTACTGCTCATTTTTTGAGGGCATCTTAATATACTGATCCAGTTTGAGTTTTAAGTTTAGCCCTAACGGTTGCTGTTCGTCAAAACCTTTAATAGGAAAGGTTTAAATCTGAGTTCTAGGTTTTGCCACAAAGCGATTTTTAGCGGAATTGCGGCCAAATCCAAACGTGGTTACTATAATAAATTGTTGCTAATTGGGAATTATGCGCTTAACCCAGCAAAACAAAGCCTTAAAATATATTTTGGTTCGGTTATTCTTTTTGAGGCAAACTTCTTCATAAATTCATAGGCGCTTATAGCTTTACTTTTTTTTGACTCATAATAACCTTTTGAAACCCTTATATTTAAAGACTTTCATAACTTTTTTGCTGGGTTAAGCGTATAATTTTCTGCTAATTCCTATTTTTCTTGCTGTTTCAAAGAAATGGGTTTAGTCTGTCCAAGACAGGCAGTCTCATAGGGAAATTACAGAAGGTTTGTTATGTGGCGTGAATTTTGTATCTTTATAAGTTGTTTTTTGTTTGTTTCATCTTGTGACTCTTTAAGACAAGATTCGCTTATTTCTGATCCTGATCTTGGTCCTCCTCCTTCTCTTTTATGCGGCCCTTCTAATGAAAGCCCCCCTCCTTCTTGTGACCCCTCTTCTTCAGAAGATCTTATAGATGGCCAATTTAACAAAGCCTGTCAGGCTGATGAAGATTGTGTTTTAGTGATTACAAATTGTTGTTCATGTCGTGCCGGCGCAAGATATATCGCTATTCATAAATCCCAAGAAAACAGTTATAAAAGCAAACGAGACAAACAATGCTCTTCTTTTAATGGTCTTTGCTCTCAAGATTACACATGTGGGACATATCAAGCTTATCAAGCTCAGTGTCTCAACTCTCAATGTCAAATCCTGGCAAAAAGCAGAGTTTATTGATTTATGAAAAAAACAATTTTCTTTTTGTTTCTGAATTTAACAGCCTGTAAGTATTACACGATTCAAAATGACTATATAGAAGATGTGAGAGCGGGCTATGTTATTATAAACAACGGTCAGTGTCTGGAATTTTTTGATTTTCCGTTTTTTGGCGAATTTCCTCTAAAGTTTCGGTATAAAGATCATCAGTTGATGTCAGATAAGCTTTATCCGTCTGGTCATTATAAAATTTCTAAAGAGGGAGATATTTTAAAGCAAAAAACAGCCTGTGAATTAGACCCTGTGAGAAAAAAAGACAATTCAAAAGAAACGGAGCGCGCGGAATCGGATCAGGTAGAAACAGATAATGGCGCGAAAACTCAGGGAGATTCCGATCAAACTGGCGAGGGTGGTTTAAAACAGCCGTTAGAAGCGGATGATGCCATAACAACTGAGAGCAAAACACACAGGGGCCAACAGGGGAAAATCAGCTGAGGCCTTCTGATAAGGATGTGGAGACGGAAAAAAACCAGCTGGACCAACAACAAACCCCAGGGGGAATTAAGCTAATAGAAGTGTAAAAAATGAGGAAAATTATATAGAGTTTTCAAAAAAATAGAAGAAGCCTAAAAAATAGAATGAGATAAAAGACAATGGAAGGTTAAGCAGAAAATTAATTTCTAATTTAAAGAAAGGTTTTTACAGTATTATTGCAGTCATTTATTAGTTCAAAAACGGGTTGGTTGAAAACAGGGAGAGAAAATTGACGCCTTATGATTTTTTAGATATAGACAGCCTTTTTACAACAGAAGAGCTGATGGTGAGAGACACCACAGCGGATTTTGTCAATAAAGAGATTCGTCCGCTTTTGCAAAAAGCTCACCGCGAAGAGAGCTTTCCAAAACAGATTATTCCCCGATTGGCGGAAATGAATCTTTTGGGGGCCCATATCAAAGGCTATGGTTGCGCCGGCTTAAATTCCAGAGCTTATGGCTTAGTTATGCAAGAGTTGGAAAGAGCTGATTCAGGGCTTCGCTCTTTTTGTTCTGTGCAGGGAGCTTTAGTTATGTGGGCTATTTTTAGTCATGGCTCAGAGGAGCAGAAAAAAGAGTTTTTGCCAAAATTAGCCTCTGCCAAGGTGATAGGCTGTTTTGGCTTAACAGAGCCGGACGCCGGCTCTGATCCAGCCAGTTTGAAATGCCAAGCTAAAAAAGTGAAAGGGGGCTGGATTTTAAACGGGAATAAAATGTGGATCACCAATGGCTCTATAGCTGATTTAGCTGTTGTGTGGGCTAAAGAATTGGAAAGCAATCAAATCCAAGGCTTTCTTGTGGAAAAAGATTTTAAAGGCTTTACCGCTTCTTTAATGAAAGGAAAATTTTCTCTCAGGGTGAGTGTCACTTCCGAACTGCATTTTCAAGATTGTTTTATTCCAGACAGCCACATTTTGCCTCAAGCGATAGGTTTAAAGTCAGCCTTAGAGTGTTTAAATCAGGCTCGTTATGGAATT
This sequence comes from Oligoflexia bacterium, assembly GCA_026914095.1. GTDB lineage: Bacteria > Bdellovibrionota > Bdellovibrionia > Bdellovibrionales > UBA1609 > JACOND01. The sequence goes on along the minus strand of JAPPIY010000091.1, from coordinate 6,255 downwards.
GCCTGGGGAGTTGTTGGTTCCGCTATGGAGTGTTACCAAACTGCTTTAAACTATGCTGGGCAAAGAATCATTTTTAACAAAGCTTTATCCAGCGCCCAGTTGGCCCAAGCTAAGCTGGTTAAAATGGTTCAAGGTATTACATTAGCTAGACTGCTTAACTTTCATATTTCAGTTTTGAAAGAGAAAGGAGAATTACAGCCAGAGCAAATTTCTTTAGCTAAAATGAATAACTGCCAAATCGCTTTGCAAACCGCTCGGCAGGCTAGAGATATTTTAGGGGCTAACGGCATTATAGATGAATACCCTGTAATTCGCCATTTGTTAAACTTAGAAACAGTCAACACTTACGAAGGCACGGAGGACATCCACCGCCTATCTATTGGCAGAAGTCTAACTGGTCACCAAGCTTTTAAGTAGTCGGTTCGAGAGATTTGTTTCTCAATGAGACTTTGATCTGAAAAATAAAATGAGGACATGTTTTCAATAAAAAAGGCTTTCTATTAAGAAAGCCTTTTTAGTGTATCATTTTTTTAGAGGATTAAAAATCAGGATGTGTGGTTGGGTTTGGCGCTTCACCAGTTTCAGGCGCTTCACCAGTTTTAGGCGCTTCACCAGTTTCAGGCGCTTCACCAGTTTCAGGCGCTTCACCAGTTTCAGGCGCTTCACCAGTTTTAGGCGCTTCACCAGTTTTAGGCGTTTCATCAGTTTCAGGATCTTCTTTTGGACAAGCTTCGTCAGGTGTGTCATCAATAGTGCCATCCGCTTTAACAATATAATGGCCCTCAGGCAAATCTGCTTTTATTTCGGCGCCATCTGCCGCCTTTATTGTCATAGGCCAGCTTCCGCCAAAACCGAAAAGGCCACTGCTGAAGTGTTCACATGTTCCGGCAACCAAGTCTGTATCCCCAGCTTTCACATCTACTCTGGTTAGTATTGAACCGCTACTACACGCTGTTAAAGCTATAGCGCTGATTAAAAATAAAATCTTATTCATATTTTCTCCTTTGTTAGTTTATGGCTTTATTCAGCCTCATATTTATATCCTTTCTAATCAGGTTGGGAATAAAGGTCAAGTCTTTTTTTAAGTCCACTGGCTCAAATCTTAGCTAAAAGGCTGGTTTTAGGCCATTGATAGAAAAATATAGCAAAAAAGCGGGGTTTAAACTACAAATTAGGTATGAAACTGATGTTTAAAAGTCTAGGAAAGCCTGATCCTACTCCAGAAAAAGACTGGTTTAACTGGAAATGGCAGGTTAAAAATATTCAAGCCCTTAGCCTTAAAGAATCTTCTTTTTCCTCAGGAGCCACCCCTTATTATTTAAGGCTTATTGAGAAAAACGCTTGTTTAAAGCCTATTGTGGAAATTAGCAAAAAAGAGTTCAACTCAGGGCGTCAATCTCTAAAAGATCCTTTAGGGGAAAAAAAGCATTCCCCCTTCCCGCGGTTGATACACAGATACCCGGATCGGGTTTTGTTTTTGGTTACAGACCAGTGCGCTGTTTATTGCCGTTATTGCACTAGAAAGCGCTTCACTGGGAAAAAACAAGCCTTTAGCGCAAAAAAAGAGCAAAAAAAAATTTTGTCTTACATAAAAGAAAATAAAGGAATCAGAGAAGTGATTCTTTCTGGGGGAGATCCTCTTACTTTGTCGGATTCTATTTTAGACAGTATTCTCAGACAATTCAGAGAGATTGAGCATATTGAGATTATAAGAATAGCCTCTCGCTTGCCAGTGGTTTGTCCTATGAGATTAACAAGCTCACTCTGTTCTGTCCTTAAAAAACACCAGCCCCTGTTTTTAATGACGCATTTTAATCATCCTTTGGAATTGACTGAGGAGGCTCAAAACGCGCTCTCCCGAATGGCTGATTCTGGGATATTGATGTTTAATCAGACGGTTTTACTCAATCAGATCAACAATCATCCCTCTATCATTCAAGCTCTTGTGAGGCGCTTGTTGTATTTAAGGGTTAAGCCCTATTATATGTTTCAATGTGATCCCTCGGAAGGGACCGATCACTTTAGAACTTCTATTGAAAACTCGCTGGCTATACAGAAAGAGCTGTGGGGCCGCTTATCTGGTTTGGCTTTGCCTAATTTTTCATTAGATATACCTGGAGGAGGGGGAAAGGCGGCGCTTGCTCCTGACTTTACTGTTCAAAAAGAAAAAAGGCAGTGGCATTTTAAAGGCTGGGATTTTGTTGAGGGTGTCTATAAAAATCCCATAAAAGAATGTGATTTAGAGCCAACTGATGAGAGTTTTAAAAATTATAAAGAGGAATGGGATATTTTAAAAAATCAAGCTTATGGAAAAAGGAATACTCTATAATAGATTCAATGAAAATAAAGGCAGTGGTCTATTTATACTGATCCTGTTTGAAATTTTCACCTCACTTATTCCGTCTTCCTCCAGAAAACGGAACTCCCGCGCAAGCGGGAATCCAGTCGGAACCTGCAATTTTCAAACCAAAGGAGTTTAATTGTGTCTATAATGCCTTGAAAGCCTTTATTTACAATAGTTTAGGAGTAAAATTAAGATTTGCGTTTGCCAATCTTTATAATTGACGGGTAAGCAGGCATAATTAACTGAGCCACTATGAAAATAAAAAAAATTCTTAAAAAGATTTTTGTTATTGAAGGAGATGTCAGGGCTGAAAACTTTCATTTAGAAGTTATTGTGTTTGTTATTTTCCTTCTTTGGGGATTTTATTTTCTTGGCTCAGTCCCTTCCCCACAGGATAGGTTGGCTGGCTCCGACTCCTTTCTTCATAATATTAACCTTATTTTTCATGAGGCGGGGCATATTTTATTTATGGTTTTTGGAAATCGTTTTTTGACTGTTTTAGGAGGGAGTTTAATGCAATGTCTGATTCCTTTAATAGTTATGATTTATTTTTTGAGAAAGAGAAAGAATTTTTCAGCCAGTATTATGTTTTGGTGGCTAGGGCAGAATTTTGTGGATTTAGCTCCTTATGTTTATGACGCTCATGATCAAGCTATAATTCTTTTAGGAGGCGGAACGGGAAGAGATATGCCGGGCTATCACGATTGGCGTTATCTTTTAACTGCAATGAATTTATTGCCGCATTATTCTAAAGTGGCTTTTCTTGTGAATGTTTTTGGAAAAATAATTTTACTTCTCTCTTTTATATGGTCTGCTGGCGTTTTACATAAAAAATTTCTCTTTTTAAAATCTAAAAGATGAGAGGTTTAAAACAAGTTTGGCCCCCGTTTTCACGAGGACAGGCTTTGACCACAATGCGACCGCAGGGCGCTTTGTGGCAAAAAGCCTATCTGAGATTTTAAGCCTTTCATCTTTAAGCTCTTGAAGAATACCAACAGAAGAATAAACTCAAAATTCAACCGGGATCAGATACTTGAATGTTCGTAAAAACCTTTATATTATAGCCTCTGTGAGCAAAAATTCTTAAATCTATTAAGGATAAACTTGGAAGCTTTAACTATAAAGGAGAGATAAGGATGCAAGTATTTAAACAAAAACTTTTGTTAATCACTGTTTTTTTAATGACAGGATTTTTTTTTAAATTACTTAAAGACTTAAAAAGCAAACTCTTTCTTTTTAAGTCTTTTTTTATCGTTTTGCTTTTTTACTCACCTTTTCTTTTTTCCGATTCTTATGGAGTTCAAAATCAAAGCAAAGAGCTTATAGTAAAAGCTGACAAGCTTTGCAGGGCAAAAAATCGTCTTATATCTATGAGTCAAGTTGTTTATCAGTCTGTCAAGGCGCCACAGAAAGAAAGGCTGGATGAGGAGGGCCGGAGGCCTTTTGATGATTACGATCTGATAAGAGGCAAACCGGCGGGTGTGATAGTGAGGATCAGAAAAAGATATAGAGTCAGAAAGGAAGGTTTGCAGGGTACTTCACTGGATTTTAATGCAGAGGAGCTAATTAAAAAGTTTGATTTTTCATTGTCTTTAAAGATCAATGGCAAGCTATATAATGAGACTTTATGCTCAAAAGAATTAAAAGAAGAGGCTGTGAATTATAAGGTGGATTTGTCAAACAAAAAAGATCCTGAAGAAGTGATTTTCACAGCAGAAAAGGCGAATTGTGTTTTTAACTGGGCAGACTTAAAAGACGAATCTATTTACAAATTTATTTCTCTTCCCACAAAGCTGGGTGAGCCATTAGGGGAAAATCTTGGCCCAGCGGAAGTGGAGATTTTATCTCAATTAAAGCCGAAAGACAGTATTGATGATGTGTTTGTGAAGGCTTGTGAGTCTTCTAGGGATTTTAAGGCCAATATGCTGGATTCCAGAAGTTTTAAAATTCTTTTTACCGGGATAGAAGGGCCTTATTGTGGCGATAAAGATAAAAATGGAAATCCTAAGAAAGCTTATCGGACAACAATATATAGTGACATCAGAGATTATTTAAACTCAACGGTGGTGAGAAAAGATTTTTATGATATGTTTCCTGTATCAAATAGGAGGCCCTATAAACCTGAGATTGGTTTGTTGCAGGAGAACAATCAGCGAAAGTTTTATATAGAGACCTTTTATGAGGATCGGCGTGTAGAAAGAGAAGAAGCTGATGCTTTTCCTTTATTTGCTGATTTTTCCCTTTCTTGCGACTCTTTCTTTGATAAAGGCTATACAATATCAGTTAAAGAAAGCTATAGAGAAGACGGCAGACAAAAAGAAAATATACTGATAGACTCCCAGCCTGTAAAATGGGAGCATAAATTATAGAAATGTGACGATTTTACATACAATAGTATTAAATTGATAAAGGGGATGTAATGAAAATAAGTGTATTGTTTCTTTTTTTAAGTGTGTTTTGTTTATCCTGCGATCCTTTTAGAGGTCAGTCTGAGATAGTTCCTTACCCTCTTCTTAATTTTCATCAAGCGGTTAAAGATGATAATATGGAAGAGGTAAAAAGATTTCTTTCTGCTAAGAGCTGTGATTCTGAGGAGTTTGGATTTAAGGGACAAGAATACTTGGTGATAGAAGATGAAGCCTGTTCTGTTGCACATTGCAAAAGAACTGTTAAAAGCCGAGTGTCGCTGGTGGAAGATGCAAGAGGTTATACTCCTCTTCATTTTGCGCATAACTCTGATATAGCCAAGTTTTTTCTTGATCAGGGTTTAGACATAGAAGCTCCAAGTGATATTGGCAGTACACCTCTTCGTAAAGCTATTATAGATAATAGAATTGAAACAGCTAGATTTCTTTTTGAGCAGGGAGCAAATCCTTATTCTGAAACAGGTTTTAAAACTCCTTGGAGCGAGGCTAAATTACGCTCTAAATGGTATACTTTTTCGTTAAACAGACTCATAAAAGATTTTGATGAAGTTTACACTCCTCCTAAAGCAGATCAATCTGACACAGCAAAGGAAGGCTCTCAAAATATTGATGAGCCATAGGCTTTATTCTTTTAAAAAAGTTTTTATCGGGCTTCGTCCTTCCCGCAAAGGCGGGAATCTGCTTCAATCGGTCAGTGTTAGAGTGAGAAGATTCCCGCTTGCGCGGGAATGACAGTTAAAAGAGTTTGGCTAGTCAAGTATATAATTCTGAGATTTTAAAAAGAGAAACTCAAAATTCAAACAGGGTCACTATAATTATGACTTTTTCAGCTCCGACTGGTTAAACTCTAGGATTTTTTTGATCAAAGAGGAAGGGTTTAATTCTTTAATCTCTGATGGGCTATACCAATTTAAAACTGAGCGAGGCTGGCTGAGTTTTGTTTTTATCGTTATAAAGATCTGATAGTTCATAATACTGTGTTTAAAATCATAATTTTGGGCTTTGCCGTTTAATTTGTGAGATAGTCCGGGAAATAACATACGGCCTTTTAAAAAAGGCATTGTTGTATTTTTAACAAAAGCCCATTTGTTGTGTTTTTTTATTCTTTCTGCCTGATAATGCCAAAACTCAGTGGCTTTTTTTTCTTTTTTTAGAGGAAGTTTTTCTTGCGCCCCCTTTTTAAAAGCTTTACAGCTGGCTCTTACAGGACATAGTAAACACAAAGGTTTTGGACTTGCGCAAATAAGAGCGCCTAACTCCATAAGAGCTTGATTGATTTGAGAGGATTTTTGATTTTGAACCCAGGCATCGCTTAGCTTTTGAAGTTTCGCTCTTTCTTTTAATTTCCAATGCTCTATTTTTAGGGAATAAAAACGGGAGAGAAAACGAATCACATTGCCGTCTAAAACTCCCACAGGCTCTTCAAAAGCCAAGGAGCTGACAGCTCGGGCTGTATAAGGGCCAAATCCGGGTAACTTTAAAAGC
>JAPPIY010000191.1 GCA_026914095.1 Oligoflexia bacterium | reverse complement strand
GACAATAACACTAATTACCTCTTAACATGAGTCCACTATTTCAGCTCATACCAATCTTTAAATAAGCTTGCATATTTGAAGTATAACTTCAAATATGCAAGCTTGTAAAGATAATACTGCGAAAATAGTCTTTTTTAAAAACAACCCCAAATTCATCCCTATAGCAAGACTTACTATTAGAACTATGATCAGCGCTTCCAAAAAGAGCTGAAATATTAAAATTATAAAAATTAGATTTTTATAATTTAAAAGTTTCCTAGCTGACAATTAAAAAAACAAGTTATATGATATATAAATATGCTGATCTTGTTTGATTTTTCCGCCTTTTTGTCACTCCTGCGAAAGCAGGGACTGGCTGGAGTCTGCAAATTCAAACAAGGCCGGTATAAGTTCAGAAAGGAGCTGAAAATGACAAAATTTTATATACTTTTTCTTTTCTTAAGTTTTAATGCGGTTCAAGCTAAAGAGAATCCCATCCCCCTTCAAATACAAAAAGAAATCAAAAAACAAGCTTTAAAAACCAACTCTTTGGGAATGATTATTTCCCAAATAAAATCAAACTCTGAAATATCCCCTGTTTATAAATTAAATGAAAATAAACTCTTTATACCAGCCTCTTTAGTTAAAATAGCCAGTTTGTCCGTTCTCTATGATTTGTATCCTATTTCCTACACTTTTAAAACTTCTTTTGTATCTTCTGCAAATATCAGAAAGGGAGCGCTATTAGGAGATTTAGTTTTAAAAGGTGGAGGGGACTCCAGCTTCACTTCAGAGCATTTATGGAAGCTGGTTAATAATTTAACCCGATCCGGTTTAAAAAAAGTAGAAGGGGATTTGCTGATAGATGACAGCCTTTACAAAAAAGAGCCTGCTTTGCCTTATTCGGAGAGGAGTTATTTAGCTCTCTCCAGCGCCAGCTCCTTTAACTGGAATTCTGTCGCCTTCTATATCCGCCCCGCTCAAAAGTTACACCAACCCGCGCTGGTTTTTGCTAACCCTCAAAATTCTTATGTTGAAGTTGTCAATAAAGTAAAAACAGGCAAAAAAAATAAAATTTTCATAAAAAGAAGAGCTATCTCTTCTAAAAAAGAAGTTTTTGAAATAAAGGGGGAAATAAACATTAGCGGTAAAGAGATTGTGAAATACAGGAATATTACAAAACCGGCTTTATGGTTAGGCCACAATGTCATTTCTTTTTTGAATCAGAGAGGCCTAAAAGTCACTGGCAAAGTGAAAAAAGGAGCTTGTAAAGGCTCATGCAGGGAGTTGGCGGAATGGGAGAGCCGCCCTTTCCCCTTTCACGCTTATAATATGATGAAATATTCCAGCAATTTTATAGCTCGCATGCTGGTCAGCCATCTGCCTTTATTAAAAGGAAAAAACAAAGGCGACTTGAACCAGGGCATGAAAAAAATAAGAAACCACTTAAAGACAACAGCCAGCATCAATAACTTTCAGATGATAGAGCCTTCTGGTTTAAACAGGAAAAACAAATTCACTCCTTTAGATTTGCAAAAAATTTTAATTCAATCTGAAAAAAAATATTATAGGCCAGAGATGTTTTTCTCTTATCCTTTAGCCCAGGGAAAAGGCACTTTAAGCAAAAGATTTGAGCAGTTAAGCTCTTCAGCTTATGTGAGGGCTAAAACAGGCTCTCTTTATGGCATTCTAGGCTTGGCCGGCTGGGCAGGAGACAAAAATAATAAGTATGTGTTTGTTTTTATCTTTAATGGAAGAGCTGGCCAAAGCGCAAAAGCGCAAGATCTTTTTGACAAAGTTATTTTATCTTTAACCAGAAAATAAAGTCTTCGCGGGAAAAACTATACAGATCCTGTTTAAATTTTCATCCCTTCTTTCACTCCTGCAAAAGCATGTCCTAGTGGAAATGAGAGCGGAAGTCTAGTTGTAGCCTAAATTTTCAAACAGGATTCGTATATTTTTAAAAATAACGCTAGACTTTTATGGAATAGAATTATGAGGAAATTTCCGTTTAATTTTTAAAGACATCTCTGCAAGAGCTTAAATAGGTTTTAACAGAATTGCTTTCAGCTAAATCAAAAGCTGTCTTGCCTTTGCTGTCTTTTGCGCTGACATCAGCTCCTGATGACACCAAAAATTTTACAATCTCCAAGCGACTAAAGACACTGGCTATACTCAGCGCTGTCCTCCCATCTTCATCCTTCACATTTACATCAGCTCCTAATGATACCATAAGCTTTACTGCTTCTAAGCGGTTATGGAGCACAGCTCTATGAAGAGCTGTGCTACCTTGGTTGTCTCTCGCATTCCTATCAACTCCTGATGATATTAGAAATCTTACCGTTTCTAATTCTCCTTGAAGTTTGACTCTATGAAGCGCTGTCCTGCCATAGTTATCTCTCGCATTTCCATCAGCTCCTGATACCATTAGAAATTTCATAATTTCCAAACGGCCTAGAGAGCTGGCTATATGGAGCGCTGTCTTGCCATCGGCATCCTTCACATTCACATCAACTCCTAAGGATATTAAATGCCTTATTTCTGATAAATCTCCACGATAGCAGGCTGTATGAAACGCTTTGCTGTTGGCGTCAATTTCTGTATTTACGCTGTCATATTCAAGCAATAATTTATCTTTTTGAGAAAGGGCAGAATAGCCAGCATAAGAAAATACTGTTATAAGAAAAAATATTTTTATCGGCAACATGTTACTTCTTAGAAATAATACACACTTTGATTTTTAAGATCAATTTTTCAAAAAATGAAAACCTTATAAACCGGACAAATTGAATCTGCTAATAGATAAGTTTGCTTTTGAGCCTTAAAAAGTTATAAAAACAAAAAAAGCAATAAGATAGAAAATTTTTTAATAAGGTTTTCTAAGAATAGGAATAAGCTTCTCTTTGAGCTTTTTCATCAGCCGCTCTTCACTCTGTCTGATAGCTTCTCTAGTTACATTAAACTCATCCGCAATTGCCTGAAGAGTTTTTGAGGGATCTTTCAAAAGGCGATTTTTAATAATGCTTTTTTCTTTTTCATTCAATTCTGGCTCTAAAGCTTTTAAATGTTTTTTTAAAAGCTGGGACATTTGATAAAGAGACAGACTTTCATCTATAGAAGACTCTTCTTGTTGAAATTCTAAAAAGCTTTTTCCTCCTTTTTCCGGACGGATCGGCTGATCCAAACTAAAATCCTTTTTTAAGACTATTTCCTTCATTTGCTCCACTTCTTTCATTTTTGTCTGCGTTTCTCTAGCTAAACTAGGCAGAAGTTTTTTTTGAGAGTGATCTTCTAATTTTTGCTTTTCCTTCTGCAGTAAGTAAAACAGCCTCTGCTGTTTTTTATTAGTCCCCAAACGCACAATAGAATGATGTCTCATTAAATATTCTTGGATATAGCCTCTAATCCACCACACAGCATAAGTGATCAGCCGGGCCCCTTTATAGGGGTTAAATTCTTTAAGCGCCCGCATCAGGCCAATATTCCCCTCTTGTATCAAATCCATTATCTTTGAACTAAACTTGCTGTATTCAACAGCTACTTTTACAACAAAACGCAAGTTAGACTGAATGAGTTTCTTGCCTATTTCAGAATCTTTGGTTTCATAGTAAGCGACAGCTAATTGATGCTCCTCTTCTTTAGATAAAACAGGGATTTTAGAGATTCGGGTCATATAATTTTGAAGAGCGCTTCCCCCCTCAGAGACAGAAGGAATCACTTCAGGCGACAAAACAGGACTTCTGGAAGAGACTGGCGCGGGCTGATCGGAAACAGCTTTGACCGGTTTTGCCGTTTTCTTTTTTTTGTTTTTAGTTTTCTTCATACGATTCCATTTTGTAAAAAAGCAAAATTATACTGATCTTGTTTAAAAATTCAGGGGATTTTAATCTTTATCTAAAGAGAAAGCAAGCTTAATCAACCGAAACATCCAAACAAAATCAGCATAAGAATAACAGGAGATCAGTTAAAAATCAATGTTCCTCGTGAATTATTTTATTCTTAAAAAAGAGTTTGTATTATTCAAAAAATTACAAATTGAAGTCCAAAAAAGCATGAGTTTAAGCAGGAGGCAACTATAGAAACAGGACACTTTTTCTATATCTGTTATTTTTAGTTTGTTTGTCGTTTTTGTTTATAGTATTCATAAAGACTATGAGCAAAAATCAACTGACATTAGACACTCCTTTGCAGTTTGTAAAAGGGGTGGGGCCTAAATTAGGGGAGATTTTAAAAAAATCCTCTCTCTTAACCGTGGGCGATATGATTCACCGGCTCCCCAGAGCTTATCAAGACAACCGGAGGCTGACGGATTTTAATAACTTAACACCTGATCAACAGGTGATTGTGCAGGCCGATGTGGTTAAAAAAAACATCATTCCCTTAAGAGGCAGAAATAGAAAAATTTATGAAATTCTTGTCAGTGATGGCTCAAAGACAATACCCTGCAAATTTTTTACCCTCCCTTATAAAAATTGGTTTAACTCTTTAAGGGTGGGGGAAAAAGTGGAGCTGAGGGGAAAAGTGACTCTTTTTCGCAATCGGTTTACTTTTAACCATCCTCAAATTTTCCCGGCAAACTCTGAAGAGGAGATAAAAAGTCAAGATTTGGTTTTGCCGCTTTATTCTGAAATTGAACCCCTGACTCAATATAAAATCCGGAGTATTATAAGGGAAATTTTCAATCACTTGAGTTTATCGGATCAAGATTTAGAATGGTTGCCTCCCTGGCTGATAAAAAAGTATAACTTGACTTCCCGGTTAAAGGCTTTAAAAGGAGCGCATTTTCCAGACAGAAAAAAAATAGATGATTACTTGAATTTTAAAACAGAGTTTCAAAAAAGATTGATCTTTGATGAGTTTTTTGAATTGCAGTTTTATTTTGCTTTAAAAAATCAAGGCTGGAAAATAGGAACAGCTCCTCAAATTTCTATCAATGAAAAATATATAGAGGAGATCAAAAAAACTTTGCCCTTTGATTTAACTTTGGCTCAAAAAAAAGCGCTAAAAGAGATTTTTTCTGACTTGCAGTCTTCTCATCCGATGCATCGTCTTTTGCAGGGGGATGTGGGCTGTGGCAAAACAGTCGTTGCTCTTTTGTCGGCTTTAGCCTGCGCTAAAGCAGGTTATCAAACAGCGATTATGGTTCCTACAGAAATTTTAGCCGAACAGCATTATAAAAACGCCAGCCATTTTTTAGAGCCTTTTGGTGTAAAAGTGGAAAAGCTGACTGGCAAAATGAAGTCATCTCAAAAAAGGACTGTTATGGGGGTTTTACAATCCGGTTTTTGTCAAGTGTGTATAGGCACTCATGCTCTCATACAGGAAAATGTCCAATTTCATAAACTGGCTTTTGTTGTTATAGACGAGCAACATCGTTTTGGCGCTCATCAAAGGGCCTTGTTAAAATCTAAAGGCGCTTATCCTCATTTTTTAGTTATGACAGCAACACCTATTCCCCGCACGCTCTCTATGGCCATTTATGGCGATTTGGATGTTTCAGTGATTGATGAAATGCCAAAGGGCCGTATTCCTATTATGACAAGAAGAGCCTTTCCTAAAAAAAGAAAAGAAGTTTTTGATTTTGTAAAACAGCAAGTGGAAAAAGGGAGGCAGGCTTATGTGGTTTATCCCTTGGTGGAGGAAAGCGAAAAATTGGATTTAAAAAACGCTAGGGATCAGTATGAGAAATTGAAAGCTTATTACACGGATTTAAAATGGGGTTTATTGACAGGGAGGATGAATCCAGAGGAAAAGCAGGATACGATGAGCCGTTTTGTAAAAGGAGAGATACAGATTTTAGTCTCCACCACCGTAATTGAAGTGGGAGTGGATGTTCCCAATGCCAGTGTTATGGTGATAGAAAATGCAGAGCGATTTGGCTTGTCTCAAATGCATCAACTAAGGGGAAGGGTGGGCCGAGGGCCTTACAAAAGCTATTGCATTGTTGTTTTGGGAGAAAGATTTTCTAAAGAGTCTTCCGAAAGAGCTTATATCATGCAAAACACCTTAAACGGTTTTAAAATAGCGGAAAAAGATCTGGAAATCAGAGGGCCTGGAGAGTTTTTAGGGAGTCGTCAGTCTGGCCTTCCCAGTTTTAAGATCGCTCATATCATCCGTGACTCTGACAGTTTGTCTTTGGCGAAAAAATCAGCCTTTGATTTAGTCTCTCAAGACCCTTACTTGCAAAAATTAGAGCATCAAAAAATTAAAGATAAATTCAAAGAGCTTTCTTTATCCATTCGGCCGGGTTAATCTATATTTGGAGCGTTTTTTTGAAGCACCTGCTATTCTCATACTAAACTTTTTATCTCCTCTTCAGAGTTTGCTGGGAAAATTTGAGGGTGGTTAAAAATAAACCGATTGCGAAAAAGAGTCACTTTTCCCTCTCAGCTTCACTATAAACTTTATATCTTATTGAAATTACTTGGGTTTTTTAGTCTGATTTTATGTTGGAGGTGATTTTCCAAAAGCTTTTCAAACAAAACCTAATTTGATATTTTTTTCTTGTTAAAAATATCAAAAAACTTTGTAGTCTTCTGCATTGCTTTTCTATATTTTTATTATAGCAGTATATTATTGAATGATAATAATAAAGGAATTTTGCTCCTCTTTTATTCTTTTTTCCTTATCTCATCAAATCAGCCCCTGAATCTCAAAAATCCATGTAGCCAAAGGTTGGAATATTGGGAAATATAAAAATCTGAAAATTTGATATAGAAGTTCGGAGTAAATTGCGGAGTAAAAAAAGAGCTTCTGAAGGCTCTTTTTTTACTATAAAATTTTTAGTGATCGGCAGGTTATGAGAGGTTGCTAACAACTATAGTTAGGCTTGAAAAGCGGCGAATTTGTTGATTTTTGCTCATAGCCTTTTATAAATACTATAAACAAAAATGACACACAAATTAAAACTGATGAGGCTCGGAAGATCTGCTGGAAAAGTCACATCGCCATTTGTAAGTACTGGCGCCGTAGGTGCCAGGGCCACCGCCGCCAAGTTCAATAATAAATCTGTTGATTCTTAAACCTGATCTAATAATGCTATCACTGCTTAAGCCGGGATCTATAAGATTAAAGTATGTAGGCTTCTCGTCCATGCCATATAAGCGAGTCCTATTGTAAAGGGTATCCGTCCCCCTGTATAACTACAACTGTTACGAAAACCGCATTTTATAGAAAAATAAGCTTGAGACGAGACTCCATACTTTTCTTGATCGCTTGCGTTTCTTAAATCTATAAAAACATTGTTATTTTCATCTCTTATTTTATAAAACTTATGATTCTTCACTTCGAGGTAAAAGTTAGGGTAATTGCCTTTACGTGGTATTATTTGCCTGATAGTGTGCGAGCAGGAAAGCTTGTGCCATCTTTCAGCTAGGATTTCTTTTAAGAGCAATTGGTTCATTTCATTAGAAAGTGATTCTGCGCTACTCTCCTTTGAGCCTGAACAACTTACAGCGCAACTTCCCACAGAACTCCCCAAAGCCCCAGAAGGAGCTGGCGTCCCTGCCAGCTTTAACAGACAACTTTGCTTATAACAACCGCTTTGATCTGAAGAATCACAAGCCAAAGCCTCATCCTCTTTTTCATATAAACTATTTAACCTTGAAAAATAAACCTCCAACTCCGCATAACCCTTTGTTGAGCTTGAACTGGCTCCTCCACAAGGATTTGGAAAACTCGCAGGGTCTGAACATCCTGCCGGACAATCCCCCGATGAACTCGCCGTAATGGAACTGCAAAGACTTCTTTTTGGCGCGCTCTTCATTTTTACAATTTTTAAGTTTCTTTGAAAAATATCTTTAGCCGTCTTGTCAAAAAGAGGAACTCCATTTTCGTCTTTAATCTGGTCTATGCTTTGTCCAATGTTTTTCCCCGCAAAAGTCTTTGCGCAGGCTTGATTATCGAGACCTGAAATCAAACCTCTAAAGTTCCCTTCAGACATCTGGGAATGGATGAGATTCTGGATTTGTAAAGTGTAGGGCAAAAGGAGCTTTATTGTTCCTCCTGTTATCAAAAGCATAATCCCTACAACCACTAAAAGCTCAACAATAGAAAAAGCTTGTTTCGTTCTAAAACTCATGGAGCGCAAATTCCCGCTGAACTGCAACTTGTAGAGGGAGAAGAAGAGTCTAATTCTGTTTGGCTGGTTTGATTATTCTGACTATCCACACAGCCTTTTAAGCCTTTAAACTCCATAAGAAAGCAAGCTTTTTTGTTGGCAGTGTCAGAGCGGGCTGTGATGACGGCAGAAAAAGGACTTTGTATTTCTATCTCAGAGGGACTGTCACATTTATTAAAAGCTTTCACTTTTAGACAAGTTTGGAAGCCTGTTTTTATCAGATCAAGATTAGACAAAATGAGTTGTTTATGACTGACTTTTTTATAACGGCCATAGCTGACGGCGGCAAGACTGGTAACAATTAGGATAATAGATATAGTGATGATCAACTCTAACAGGGAAAAAGCTTTGTTTCTAAAAAGCTTAGAGTTGCTATAAAACATTTAACTGCTCCTTTAATTTAAATTGACAGTTAACAATGTATAACTGAGTTGCCTTTATCTCTCTTCTGTTTTAGTTCCTATCGTTTAATTGCCTTATACTGATCGTATTCAAAAATTTAGTAGGACTTGCGCTGTCTTTCTCCGAAAGATAGAACTCCCCACACAAGTCTCCTATTTTCAATTGGCTTCTTCTAAATTTTATAATGAGTTTCTTATATTTGCAACCTTTTTCTTATATTTTCTTACAATAAAGAACCACTTTAAACATAAAAATTAGGTTTTACACGATATTTTTAGTTCAGGAAAGGGGTATCGGCGGGCTGTTTCAATCTGAAAATACAATCATCAATAGCGGATTGATATTTATTTCTATCTTCAAATTTTCCAAAAGAGGGGTAGCCTGCATAAAGGCTGGGCGCGATAAAAGACACATTCAATTTCCTTAGTTTTTTTAAACTGTGAATCATCTCCTCTTTATTTTTTTTATGAATAGCCACCCTCCATTGTCCCTTGCAAGGATAGAATGTATCACCAGAAAATAAAATATTGCCTCCCTCTTGCTTTACAAAAAAACAAGTACTTCCGGGACAGTGCCCAGGAGTATGTATGGCTTGTATATTTCCAAATGTCTCTTCGCCTGAAATGTTTTTTCCCACTTTAGACTCCTTGCTTACAGCTGATTTTTCCAAGTGATGACATATCAGAGGCGCATTAAATTTATCTGCAACTGTATCACAGTAGGGAGAAGCTTCATGCCTATGATTGAGTAACTGAAAAGACACATTGCCTTGTTGAGTGATGAAATCAAAATGCTCTTCTATGTAGCGAGAGCTATAAAAAAGGGCATTCCCAAAAGAATTGACTAACAGATAAGCCGCCGAACGACAATAAGGCTTTCCTTCTTCTTTTCCAAATGGCAAATCCAATTTACTCTGATATAAATTTTTTGCTATTTTTTTCACAAATTGGCTTCTTGTAATTTATCTTTTATTATTGGATAATCAAGATTATAATCTAAAAGCTTTAACAGTCAATTCTTATTTGACAGCTCGGAACATTCTTCCCCCTCTTAAAGTCAGAGGATCGCATAAAATTCTTAAAGAGAAAAACGATTCTTCGCAACTCAGCCAAATAGCAAAAGCCCTGCCTATAATATTATCTAAAGGCAAGAAGCCCCAGGACCGGCTGTCGCTGGAGCCGTCGCGGTTGTCTCCTAAGACAAAGACAGAATTTTCAGGAACAGTATACATTTCGTCAGACCAACGAAAATAAGCCAATCGATCCTGTATCACACGGTATCTATGATCTTTTGTCGTCTCCACAAAAAAATCATACTTATCATAATTGGCGCCTAAACTTCTTTCACTCACAGAATAAAAATCTTTAGAGTCTTTAGGGTCTTCTATTTTTGCGCGAGGGATTTTTTGATTATTCGCCCAAATTTCTCCATTTTCATCTAAAAAGATCTTTTCCCCCGGCAGGCCAATCACTCTTTTAACCATAAATTTACCGCCTTCAGTAGTTGAGCGAAAAACAACAATATCCCCTCTTTTAGGCAAGGCTCTCCGCCAGATATATTTGTTCATAAAAGGCCAGCGAACCCCATAAGAAAACTTATTAACGGCAATATGATCCCTTATTAACAAGCTGGGTATCATACTGCCGGAGGGAATTACAAAAGGCTCAATAAACATCCAGCGAATACATAAAATCAAAAGAATAAGAGCGACAGTAGAGGAAAAGCTTTTCAATATTTCAATGAATAAAGTTTTTTTATTTTTTTGTTTTTTTATCATAATTTTTTATATTATTAGAAAATCAATTAAAACATAAATGGGACATGCCGTCCAGTCAAGTTTTTGAAAAATGCGCAACACTGAAATTTCAAACAATATCTATACTATTTTCCTCTAAAAAACTTTGGCGGGCTTTAAAAAACTCCGCCTGCCCTGCCACATCAGTTTTGAATAAAAACTTGCTTTACAGGCTGAGAGCAAGTAAAAAATACAAAGGATGAATCAAAAATTTTACAGCTTAAATCCTCAATTTTATCTTCATTTATGGACTGAAGGCCTAGGCCAGCTCCGCTCAAATAAAAATTTAAAAAATGCGGATTTTAAACACAAACTGAAAAAAGCCCTTTCAGGCTGGCATAACCAGCTTTTATTTGATTCTGCTTTTTTAGAAAATCCCAATTTCAATCTTTATATTAAAACCGCTTTAGAACACAACATAAAGCCCGCTTTGCAAATCACGCCTGCCTGTTTTAAAAAACACAAAGATCAGATTTTGCTGTTCAATCAATCCTACAAAAATAGTTTAGACTTCCATTTTATCTGTGATGATATTAGCAAAATTCCATTTAAAGAGCTTGAAGTTTTAGATAGCTCTATTCATTGTG
>JAPPIY010000221.1 GCA_026914095.1 Oligoflexia bacterium | reverse complement strand
AAGGCAAAAAACATTCAGAGTTGGAAATAAAACCATCTGTTTTAATAGAAAAATTAAATCGATCTTTATTGCATGAAGTTGTAAATTGGCAATTAGCCCGCCGCCGCGCGGGGGATCACAATAGCAAAACCCGTTCGGATGTGAGTGGAGGAGGCAAAAAGCCTTTTCGGCAAAAAGGAACGGGCCAGGCCAGACAAGGCTCTATTCGCTCCCCTCTTTTAAAAGGCGGAGGAGTGTCCCATGGGCCTCGTAAAAGATCTTATGACTGGGCTTTGCCTAAAAAAGTGAGGCAGAGCGCTTTAAGAAATGCTTTGTCCTATATGTTTCAAGAAAATAAACTGATTTTTGTAGAGAGCATGCAATCGGCTGAAGGCAAAACAAAAGAGCTTGCAGAGCGGTTTAAAAAAATGAGTTGGGATAAAGCTCTTTTAGTGGATGAGAGCAGTCAAGAAGAGTTTAAAAGAGCCTGTAAGAACTTAAGAAATTTCAAATGTCTGCCAGCTCAAGCTTTAAATGTCTATGATATTTTAAAATTTGATAGACTGGTTTTAACGCCTCAGTTATTAAATACAGTCTATAAAAAATGTGGAGTTTCTTAATATGTCTTATGTTATAAAAAAACCTTTAATAACAGAAAAAAATAATCTGAAAGCCGAAAAGGGCATCTATGTTTTTAAGGTGAGCAAACAAGCGGATAAAACGGCCATTAAAGATCATGTGGAAAGGTATTTTAATGTGAAAGTGGCAAGTGTGAAAACAGCTATTTTCAGAAAGCGATCCCGCCGAGTGAGAAGACGGGCCGGAAAAGTGAAATATTGGAAGAAAGCTTTTGTGCGGCTTAAGCCGGGTGAGCAAATTACGGTTTTTGAGGGGAATTAATTATGGGTGTTAGATTTTATAAAGGCGGAAAAAACTCTCCAAAACATCGTTCTGTTTTGGACTTTGCCGAATTGACGCGCTCTCGTCCTGAAAAATCTTTGGTGAGAGGTTTAAATAAGAAGTCTGCTAGGAACAATCTGGGGCGCATTACAGTTCGTCATCATGGAGGGCGGCACAAAAGAGCTTACCGTTTAATTGATTTTAAAAGAAATAAAATAGGAGTGCCGGGAAAAGTTTTTTCTATTGAATATGATCCCAACCGCACTTGTTATATTGCTTTGATTCATTATAGAGATGGAGCTAAATCTTATATTTTAGCCCCTGTGGGTTTAAAACAAGGAGACCCTGTGATTGCCAATGATAAAAAGTCTGACATTCAGCCGGGCAATTGCTTTCCATTGTCTTTAATACCGACAGGTGTTCCCATTCATAATATTGAGTTGAGGCCTGGTAAAGGGGGGCAGATGGTTAGAAGCGCAGGGGCGCAGGCTGTCATAGCGGCTCACCTAGGGAAATACTGCCAAATTAAAATGCCTTCCGGGGAAAGCCGATTGGTTTTGTCAAGCTGTAGAGCTTCTATTGGCCAGTTGGGAAATATGGAGCAAGAAAATGTTATTATTGGAAAGGCGGGGCGCAGTCGCTGGAAGGGGAAAAGGCCCAGTGTGAGAGGCATGGCTATGAACCCTATTGATCATCCTATGGGTGGAGGTGAAGGAGTGGGGAAGGGAAACCATCCTATGACGCCTTGGGGGCAATATTGCAAGGGTTTAAAAACAAGAAACAATAAACGAACCAATTCTATGATTGTGGCTCGTCGTAAAAAGAGGAAGTAAAGTTATGTCAAGATCAGTCCGAAAAGGCCCTTTTGTTGATTATCACTTAATGGATAAAATTGACAAAGCTAAAAAATCTGGAGATAAAAAAGTGATCAAAACTTGGTCTCGCAGGTCTACTGTCACCCCCGACTTTGTGGGATTGACTTTTGCCGTTCATAATGGAAAGAAGTTTATTCCTGTTTTTATTTCTGAAAATATGATTGGTCATAAATTGGGGGAGTTTTCTCCAACAAGGCAATTTAAAGCGCATTCAGGGGATAAAAAAGCTCCTGTTAAAAAGTAGAAAGGATAAAGAAAAATGGAAGTCAAAGCAAAATTAAAATATGCCCGAACCGGTGTTTTAAAAGCCAGAGAAGTGGCTCGTTTGGTGTCAGGCAAAGATATTAACACGGCTTTAAACATTCTTTCTCTCAATAAGAGAAAATCGGGTTTTATGATAGAACAGCTGTTAAAATCGGCTGTGGCTCAAGCCGAGCAAAAAAAAGTGATTGATGTAGATAACTTGTATATAAAATCGGTAGCTGTCAATCAGGGACCGCATTTAAGAAGGTATCGCCCTAGGGCAAGGGGTTCGTCTGCTCCTTACAACAAGAAGCAAAGCCATATTGAAGTGGTTTTAAGTGAGAGGTAGTTATGGGTCAGAAGGTTCATCCTACAGGATTAAGAGTAGGTGTTATTTTAAATTGGCGATCCCGCTGGTTTGTGAAAGGCCGAAAATTCGCAGACAACATTAAAGAAGATTATCATTTGAGAGCTTATATAAAAAACAAACTTAAAGGAGCTGGAGTTTCTAAAATAGAAATTGAAAGGACAGTCAATCATGTCAAGCTGATTATTTACACCTCTCGCCCAGGGGTTGTGATTGGCAAAAAAGGCGTGGGGATTGACGCTTTGACTGAGGATGTTCAAAAGCAAACTTCTAATAAGGTTATATTGGATATTCATGAAGTGAGAAAGCCAGATATAGAAGCTCAGCTTGTGGCGGAAAATATTGCGCTTCAGTTAGAAAAAAGAGTCTCTTGGCGAAGGGCCGTTAAAAAAGCTATAGCTGGAGCTGTTCGCAGAGGGGTGAGAGGCATTAAGGTCCGTGTGGCGGGCCGGCTGGATGGCGCTGAAATTGCCCGTTCCGAGTGGTATAACGAAAAGCAGGTTCCACTTCACACTTTAAGAGCTAATATTGATTATGGCGCGGCAACGGCTTTTACAACTTATGGAACAACAGGTGTTAAAGTTTGGATTTATCATGGAGATGTTTATAAAAGAAGAGAGGTTAAACCGGAGGTGAGTTTTGCTCAGTCCTAAAAAAGTAAAATGGCGGAGACAGCACCGAACGAAATTTAAAGGCTTAGCCAAAAGAGGAACAGAGCTTGCTTTTGGTGATTATGCTTTGGTAAGCCTCAGTTCCGGCCGTATGACAGACAGACAAATTGAGGCCAGCCGTATTGCTATCTCTCGTTATGTTAAAAGGGGTGGGAAATTGTGGATTCGTGTGTTCCCGGATCGGCCGATTACAAAAAAACCTTTGGAGACTCGTATGGGATCAGGAAAAGGAGATGTAGAGTTTTGGACCGCCTCTATCAAACCAGGCCGTATTTTATTTGAGATTAGCGGGGTGACAGGCGAGCAGGCTAAAGAGGCTTTTCGCTTAGCCAGTCATAAACTCCCTTTTAAATGCAAGTTTTTAGAAAGACATTAAGGAGGTAATATGAAGTATTCAGAGATGGCTCATTTGGAGAGAAAAGAATTATGGAAAAAACTGGCGGGTTTAAAAAAAGAGCTTTTTGACTCTCGCATGAAGCTTAAAATGCAAAGATTAAGCAACCCTTTGAGTCTTCGTTTTTTAAGGAGAGATATTGCCAGAATACAAACAGCTTTAAATAAAAAAGACAGGAGTTCAAAATGAGCGCAAGAGGCCGCAGGAATATTTTAACAGGTCAGGTGATTTCAGATAAAATGGATAAAACCATTTCTGTTTTGATTTATAACTTGGTAAGACATCCGAAATATAAAAAATATGTTAAAAAGACATCTGTTTTTAAAGTTCATGATGAACACAATAAGGCTAAAATTGGCGATAAGGTTCGCATTTGCGCAACGAAAGCTTTAAGTAAAACAAAAAGGTGGAAATTGATTGATTTTCTGGGATCAGGGAATACTCAGGAAGATGAGATAGTTGATCCGTTAGAACAGCTCCAAGCTACAAAAAAGAAAAGGATTCAAGATAGAGATCAAGAGGTATTTGGTTATGAATCAAAAAGTGAGGAAAATAGAGAACAAAAACAGGGCAATCAAGAAGATCTAGCAGATAGAATGAAAGGCGACTTCTCTGATGAGGGGAAAAAATAAAGAGAACATATACAAAAAATAAAAAGAGACTCCAAATGATACAAATGCAGACTAAATTAAAAGTAGCCGATAATTCAGGAGCCAAGTTGGTTCAATGTATAAAGGTTTTAGGGGGCACCCGCAGGAGGACAGCGGGAGTGGGCGATATTGTTGTGGTTTCTGTTAAAAACGCTATGCCTAACTCTAAAATTAAGAAAGGGGATAAGGCTCGGGCTGTGATTGTCAGAACAGCCCATCAGATTCGCCGTCCTGACGGCACAGCGATTCGTTTTGATGAAAATTCAGCGGTTCTTATCAACAATAATAAAGAGCCGGTGGGAACAAGGATTTTTGGCCCTGTGGCGAGAGAGTTAAGACATAAGAGCTTTGTAAAAATTATTTCTATGGCGCCGGAGGTTTTGTAAATGTCACTTTCAAAAAATCTTTATTATAAAACAGCGCGGGCTTTTATGCAAAAAAAGTGGAATTATAAAAGCTCCATGCAGGCGCCTAAGCTTAAAAAAATTGTTTTAAGTATGTGTGTCAGTCAAGCGGTTAAAAACCCTAAAACGCTCAACACTGTTCAAGAGGATTTAAGTTTAATTGCCGGTCAAAGAGCTGTCCTAACAAAAGCGAAAAAAGCGATTTCTAATTTTAAACTGAGAGAGGGGATGCCTATTGGAGCCACAGTAACTTTGCGCAGAGATAAAATGTGGTCTTTTTTTGACCGTCTTGTGCATTTTGCTTTGCCAAAGGTGAGAGACTTTAAAGGCTTGTCTCCAAAAAGTTTTGATGGGAGGGGAAATTATAATATGGGCTTAAAAGAGCATATTGTCTTTCCTGAAATTAATTATGATAAGGTGGAGTCCATTCGCGGAATGAATATCACGATTGAAACTTCTTCTGAAACAGATGAAGAGGCTAGAGACTTGCTTTCCGCTATGGCTTTTCCATTTAGAGGTCTTAAGAATAAGGAGGGACGATAATGGATACCATTGGTGATTTTTGCACTTGTATAAGAAATGCAATTTTAGCTGGGAGGGAAAAGGTGGATGTGCCTAGCTCTAATATGAGAAAAAACATTGCCGGCAAGTTAGAGCAGTATGGATACATTCGCGGATATCGGGTGGTAGATGATGGAAAACAGGGTATAATGAGGCTTTATTTAAAATACGGTGAAAGGAAAACTTCTGCGATTCAATCTATTCAAAGAGTGAGCCGGCCCTCTTGCAGGCGCTATATAAAGGCGGATCAGATTCAAGATGTGCGATCAGGTTACGGTTTGACTATTATCAGCACCAATCAAGGCGTGTTAAGCGGGAGAGAGGCTAGAAAACAAAGATCGGGCGGAGAGATTTTATGTGAAATTTGGTAAGTCTAAGGAGAAAAAATTATGTCAAGAATAGGAAAACAAATTATAAAATTAGAAAAAGGGACTGAAGTGAGTCTGGTTAGTACCCGTCAGGTTTTAATAAAAGCAGGGTCTAAATCTCTTCATGTTCCTTTGCCGGAAAATTTAGAGTTAAAAATAGAAGAGGGGTCCTTGAGTCTCATTCGGCTTGCAGAGGATAAAAAAACCCGCTCTCTTCATGGCTTGACAAGAGCTTTACTGCAAAATGCTGTAACTGGTTTATCTAAAGGCTGGAGCAAGTCCTTAGAGTTAAACGGAGTGGGCTATAGAGCTGTTTTGTCTGGGCAAAAATTGGAATTGAATTTAGGCTACTCTCACCCGATTGTTTATAAAATTCCTCAGGGCATAGAAATTAAAGTGGAAAAACAAACAAAACTTCATATTACAGGAGTTGATAAAGAGCTGGTGGGTTTAACGGCTCATCAAATTAAGAGCTATAGACCTGTGGAGCCTTATTTGGCAAAAGGGATTAAATACAGTGATGAGCAAGTTCGCCGAAAAGCCGGCAAATCAGGAGGAGGAGATAAAAAATGATAAGGATTAAATTTAAAAAAAATCAGCCGTTGAAAATACGAAAGCGTTTGAGAAATAAAGCGCGGATTAGAAAAAAGCTTTTTGGAACAAAAGAAATTCCCCGACTCAATGTTTTTAGAAGCGGGCAACATATTTACGCGCAAATCATTGATGACTTAAGTCAAACCACTTTGCAGTCCTGCTCTTCTTTGAATTTAAAAGAAAAGTCTAAGGCTGTGGAAACAGCTAAAAAAGTGGGAGAGATGATTGGAAAACAAGCTGTAGATAAAAAGATCAAACAAGTGATTTTTGATAGAGGGGGCTTCATCTATCATGGCCGTGTGAAAGCTTTGGCGGAAGGCGCCCGCTCAGCCGGATTAAAATTTTGAATGGAATATTTGATATAAAATGCTTTTTTTTATTTTTAATGTGTTTAAACGGTTTTTATGGAAGAGTTTGCGTAATAGTTAAGGGATAATGAATTATTTATAAATTAAAAAGGGGTAGTAATGCAGGATCAATACAATACACAAGATTATAATGAACGGGTGGTTTCAATTAACCGCGTGACAAAAGTGGTTAAAGGAGGAAGGAACTTTTCTTTTTCAGCTCTCGTGGTGACAGGGGATGGAAAAGGCCAAGTGGGAATCGGAACAGGCAAAGCCGGTGAGGTTCCCGAATCGATCAGCAAAGCCAGCCGTGTCGCTAAAAAATCTTTAAAAAGCTATAATTTGGACAAAGGGGGAACCATCCCTCATCAAGTCGTTGGCTCCTTTGGAGCTTCTAAGGTGGTTTTAAAACCAGCGGCCCCTGGAACAGGTTTAATTGCCGGCGGCCCAGTGAGAGCCGTTTTAGAGTGTGTGGGAGTTAAGGACATTTTATCTAAGAGGATAGGAACTCGCAACCCTCATAATGTGGTGAAAGCGACTTTGCATGGCTTATCTCAGTTATTGGCCAGACCTCCTGTGGAGGGTGATTTGAAACAAGGAAAAACAAAAAAATAGAGGTAAAGACAAGCAGAAGTTTTAAAAAAGAGTTTAGAGGAATAATTTTTTGGAGGAATAGAAATGAGTTTATTGGAACAGTTAAAGCCCTACCCAGGCTCTAAAAAACAAAAAAAACGATTGGGCCGTGGCAAAGGCTCTGGCAAAGGGGGGACTTCCACCAGAGGGCATAAGGGACAGAGAGCTAGAAAGAGCGGGAACGCTCCGGCTGGTTTTGAAGGAGGGGCTATGCCTTTAGCTAGAAGACTGCCTAAATTTGGTTTTACCAATGCCCCTTTTAAAACGGTTTATGAAATTGTGAATTTATCTCAACTCAATCAATTGGAAGGTGAAATCACTCCTGAGCTTTTAGCCAGCAAGGGCTTGGTGAAAAAGAAAAAAAAGATAAAAGTTTTAGGGCAAGGTGCAATTTCTAAAGCTCTTCAAGTGAGGGCGCATAAGTTTAGCAAAAAAGCCAAAGAGCAGATTGAAAAAGCGGGAGGGCAGACTTTTATTCTGTAAAAAACCATGGATCCCAGACTCCCTTCTAATTTTTCTTTCCCAAAAGAATTAAAAAATCGTATTTTATTTACTATTGGGGTTTTAGTTATTTATCGTGTGGGAGTTCAGATTCCAACTCCAGGTGTAGATAGACAAGCTGTTATGGAGGCTTTCTCTCAAAGAGGCGGCGGTGTGTTTGGTTTGTTAAACACTTTTACTGGAGGAGCCTTAGAGCAGTTTAGCATTTTAGCTTTAGGAATCATTCCTTATATTACCGCTTCTATTATTTTTCAATTGTTGCAAACGGGGGTGCCTTATTTAGAGCAATTAAAAAAAGAAGGGGAATCCGGCCGCAAAAAGATCAACCAATACACCCGCTATGCCACTGTGATCTTATCTGTTTTTCAAGCTTATGGTTTGTCCCGCGGTTTTTTTGGGCAGGAATCTATTATTTCTATCCCTAAATTTGGTTTTATCCCTTTTCAGACTTTTACTATTATGACTTTAACGGCTGGAAGCTGTTTGCTGATGTGGCTGGGAGAGCAAATCAATGCCAAAGGAGTTGGGAATGGAGCCAGTCTTTTAATTTTTGCGGGGATTGCCGCTGGCATTCCCAGTGGAACGGCTCAATTGTGGTCTATTGTTCAAAAGGGTGAGATTAGCGGCGGTTTTGCAATAGGTTTAGTTTTATTTATGATCTTAATTGTAGGAGTGATTATATTTTTAGAAACAGGTCAAAGAAGAATCCCTGTCCAGTATTCACAAAGAGCTATGGGGAATAAACAAGCCTCTGCTCAAATGAGCCACCTTCCTTTAAAGTTAAA
Source organism: Oligoflexia bacterium (assembly GCA_026914095.1). GTDB lineage: Bacteria > Bdellovibrionota > Bdellovibrionia > Bdellovibrionales > UBA1609 > JACOND01. Next base: position 2,858 of record JAPPIY010000221.1, on the reverse strand, counting down.
TTTTGCTGGTGTGATTCCTCCTATTTTTGCCAGCTCTTTGTTATTATTTCCTTCCACCATTGCTCAGTTCACTCAGGCGGAGTGGGCGAGGCAATTGCAAGAGTCTTTTTCCTTAACAGGATCTATTTTTAATATTTTATATGTGGTCTTTATAGTTTTTCTCTGCTTTTTTTATACGGAAGCGGTGTTTAATCCCAATGAAATGGCGGATAATTTAAAAAAACAGGGGGGCTTTATTCCAGGAATCCGAGCCGGCTACAACACCTCGGATTATGTAAAGAGAATTTTAGATCGTTTGACTGTGGCAGGAGCTATTTATTTGTCAGCAGTATGTGTTTTGCCTAATATTTTAATTGATCAGTTTAAAGTTCCTTTCTACTTTGGCGGAACAAGTTTGTTAATTTTAGTAGGGGTGGCTTTAGACACGGCCCAGCAGATTCAATCTCATCTTTTAACGGCTCGCTATGAAGGTATGGTGAAGGGAGTTCGCATCAAGAGTCGCCGGGTTCGGTTTTAAAATCATTTTGTTATTATGAAGTTTATTTTTGTTCATTTACTGCTGGCTATTAGCCCTGTTTTATCAACAGCTCTTGATTCTTCTGTTAAAGAAGAAAAACAAATAACTTCTGATAGACATTTACAAGTGGCTCAGTCAAGAGGCTGTCCAGCTCTGCCAAGGATAAAATCCGCAACAGTGTTTCAGTCTGTGTCAGCTCCTCAAATAGAGCCTATGCGGGATCAGGAGTTTCAAAGGGATCCAAATAATCCTGATTTTAAAAGCTATGATTTAGTTATGGATAAACCAGCGGGAGTCTTGATTCATTTGGAAGAAAATTTTAGGACACAAAGAGAGATGGCCAATGAATTTAGGATGGCTTTATATATAGGCAAAAAGAGCAACCAGATATATTCTAATGTCTGTTTTCATGATCGCCTCTATGATGTTATGAAAAGTGAGAATATAGAGTATTGCTCTTTTACAGGAAACAGCCTTGAAGACAGAGGCTACTATAAGTTTTTTCCTCTTCCTATGTTCGCTCTTTCTTTTGAAAGTTTTTTAAAACAGGGAGCTGTAGACATCCCTGTTAAATTAGCTCTCTCATATATTTACAATGAAAAATGCAAAGCGGAAAAAACATTTAAAATCAATCTTATTAAGACACACAATCTCAAGTTAGGTTTTACTCGAATAGATGGAGGAGGCCATTGTTACGCCTCTAGAAATATCAATACGGGCTATGATATAACTTCTTTTGATAAAGTTAGAGATTTTGTTAATTCTGATGAAGTCTTTTATCAAATAGAGCAGATGTTCCCCCTTGTAAGAGCGCGCTCTGAGACTGTAAAATATTCATGGAATAATATCAGCTATGATTATATTAAGGGAAGGTGCGACAACAGCCGGGCTGTGGAAAGACCTAAAAGAACGGTGGGTTTACTATCAGATATTGCTATGCTGGAATACATTAGGGCTGGCTTAGGCTATGATAAGTTAATTGCTGTTGTTCCGGAAAGCTATTTTACCTTTCATGGAGGGAAAGATCATGATTCTGAGGGATTTCTTATTCAGCCTCTTTGGAGGGGCCAGCTTTTATGGTGGAAGTATGGTTTTTTAGGAGGAAGCTGGAATGTGGCTATTGTTCATGAGGATCAAAAAGACAAAGGGACTGTCTCTCATGAGTTAGCTCATATTTTAGGACAGGGAAGGGAGTTTTATAAACCTCATGAAATGTGCCGGCAGTTTAGAGGAAGCGCTCTTGAAGCCTGTGAGGACTATCAAATCCCTTTAGCTTTATCAGCGGGGGATCCAGTTTTGAGGGCTTATAAAAAATAAATTCAGTATCGTAAATAACCGAGGAAAAAGTATTAAAGATGTATGGATAGATAGAGACACTTATCAAAAGACATTTAAAACGCTTTCAAGAAGAGCGGTGATTCCAAAGGATGAGGAGTTTTTAGGTAAGTCAATTGTGGCCTCCGATTATTATCGAGAGAAAGAAAGCTCCCTTAAAGCTGTTGTTTCTGGCTTTTATTCTGAAAAAGAGGAAACCTTTATAGCTCCTCAAATAAGGATTGAAAAAACAAAACTTCTGACCCCTTCTTTTGCTCCAAAAGATACAGAGCTGACTGTGATGACCTTTCAATTAAAGGAGGGAGAGGCCCTTCTTCAACAAATTGAAAGGCCCATGCTGAAGATGAGCTTGGAAGCTGTCTATAAAGATAACATTTCAACAGAGGCGCTCTTTGAGTTTTCTCCTGCTATGGTTATTTTTAAACTTCCTGAAAACAGTCAGGAGAGAGATCTTTGGATTTATGCCCTTAACTCAAAAGCTCAGGTTGTTTATTCGGCTCCTGTCCCTAAAAAAGAAGAGGGAGACTCTTTTAAAGAGGAAATGACAAGTTTAGTTGATGAACTGCAATTAAAGGATACAGATTTATGAGGCTTTTTTTCTGTTTTTTATTTACTGTGTTGGCTTTAGGCAGTTGTTCAAAAATACCAGAACCACCGGTTCTGCCCGACAAGGATTTGGAAACAATTATTCTCAGAGGTTGGTATGCTCCTGCCGACAGTGAGGAAAAGCTGAAAGCCCTTGAGAAGGCACTTCGTGAAGAGGGGCGGTTAAGAAAAGGACAATCTATTGAGGAAAAATACCCCCATAGACTCAAAGAGATATTTCGTCGTTCAGGAATAAGATACTGTTATAATAAAACAGAGAAGAGGGAACCAATGTTTAAGGAAAAATTTAGAGCGCGGCTTTACGACAAAGCGGAAAATTTACTCACAGAAGATTTTTTAAGGTTAGAACATCCTGACAACTATGATGAGAAGGGAAGATATTCAAAAGCTTATCTTGAAC
>JAPPIY010000232.1 GCA_026914095.1 Oligoflexia bacterium | reverse complement strand
ATTTCGGCTGTCTTGTCTTTCCTTATTGATTTTCTCACTCACATTTTTACGATAGTTTGTTAAGTCAGACAAAGTTTTGCCTTTCATGATCATGTCTATCTCTTCTGAATCTATCGTTTCAAATTTTAGCAAAGCTTCAGCCATGGTATGCAGTTGAGAAATTTTTTCTTTAATAATAGTTTGAGCTTTCTTATAAGCCTTTTGTATAAAATGTTTAATTTCACTATCTACATTTTTCGCGCTTTCTTCAGAATAGTCATGAGAATCATGATAGCTTTTCCCTAAAAAAACAGGATCACTCCCGCGACCAAAAAACAAAGGCCCCACTTTAGCGCTCATTCCCCACTCACAAATCATACGGCGGGCTAAATCCGTTGCCTTTTGAATGTCATTGCTGGCTCCGCTGGTAAAATCTTTAAAAATCTCCTCTTCCGCCACACGGCCGCCAAACAAAAAAGATAAAAAGCTCTTTGCTTTTTGCTTGCTCATGTTCAACATATCCTCTTTAGGAAGAGTTTGCGTTACACCCAAAGCCATTCCCCTTGGAACAATAGTCACTTTATGGATAGGATCTAAAAGCGGAAGGCTTTTACCCACTATAGCATGGCCCGCCTCATGGTAAGCTGTGATTTTTTTATCCTTATCGCTCATAATGAAAGATTTTCTTTCAGATCCCATCATGACTTTATCTCTTGCTCTTTCTAAATCCTCCATTTCCACCTTGAGCTTATTTTTAAAAACAGCCATCAAACTGGCTTCGTTAATTAAGTTTTTAAGATCAGCCCCTGAAAAGCCAGGAGTCCCTCTGGCTATTTTACTCAAATCCGCTTGAGCGGATAAAGGAGTCTTCTTAGTATGCACTTTTAAAATTTGCTCCCTTTCTTTTACTCCCGGCAAAATAACCATCACTTTTCTGTCAAAGCGCCCGGGCCTTAAAAGAGCGGGATCTAAAACATCTGGGCGATTGGTGGCGGCAATTAAAATAATCCCCTCTTGGCTTTGAAAGCCGTCCATTTCAACTAAAAGCTGATTTAAGGTCTGCTCTCTTTCATCATGCCCGCCCCCCAAGCCAGCTCCTCTGTGGCGCCCCACAGCGTCTATCTCATCAATAAATATAAGGCAGGGAGCATTTCTCTTTCCCTGTAAAAAAAGATCTCTCACACGAGAAGCGCCCACTCCCACAAAAACTTCTACAAAGTCAGAGCCGGAAATAGTAAAAAAAGGAACTTTAGCTTCCCCAGCAACCGCTTTAGCCAATAAGGTTTTTCCCGTGCCGGGAGAACCCACTAAAAGCACCCCTTTTGGTATCTCTCCCCCTAGTTTGCTGAATTTTTTTGGGTTTTTTAAAAACTCTACAATCTCTTTTAACTCCTCTTTAGCCTCTTGAATGCCTGCGACATCCTTAAAAGTCACTTTTCCTCTGTCTAAAACCAGACGGGCCCGGCTTTTTCCAAAAGAAAAAGCCTTTCCGCTCCCTGCCTGAATTTGCCTGATAAAAAATATAAAGATGCCAAATATCAACAACAGAGGGAGCCAACTCAAAAAAACTGTCATCCACAAGGTTTTATCTTTGTTCGCATAAGAAGGGGTAATCCCCTGCTTTTCTAAAATTTCAAAGCCCTTATCACTCACATTTCCCTGTATTAAAAATTGCTTTCCCTCAAACTCTTTTTGCCCAGCCTCATTCAGCTCTCCTTTGATCTCCTTGGCTATCTCATTGAAAACGATACTGTCTTTAAGCACCTGATTCTTTTCCACCGCTTGAAGAAACTTAGGGTAATTAAAATCTTTCACAAGATTTTGCTTTGTTTTTTCGTAAAGCTGAAAAAAGACCAAAGCCAAAAGCGCAAAACAAGACCAAAATAGAAAAGTTTTATTTTTATTGCTTAATTTTTTCATAAACTCCTTTGCTGTATATAAAATAACTGAATTTTTGTCTAGGATAACATAATTCTTTCATTTATAAAACTAAAACTTACATTTTTAAAAAATGGGGAATTATAGACTAAAAACCACAAATAAGCTGGGCAGCCTTTACAAAGCTGTTTTTATAAGCTTTTGAGCCTTTCAAGCGATTTCTTGCAAATATTATTCCCTTAAAATTGCAAATTCACAACAGAAAGCGCCTTGATTTACTGGCTTGTTTCTTTTTGGCTGGATCGAAGCTCTTTTGTAGCCTTTTTGTCTATATTTGCCTGTCTCACAAAGCAAGAACATACCCCCCCCTTTCTCAAAAAATAAAAAAGCTCCGAGAATCAAGACAAATAGTTTTGTCAAGGATTTCTATTGCGCTGGTGTCTATCTTTTCATCAATGGTTTTTTTAAGAGCCTATACAAAACCTTTATCCTCGCAAGTTTCCACCAGCCAATCATAGTCCAAAAAATTAGCAGTGGATACATTGTCGTTGATATATAAATATCTCAACTTTCTAATCTTGTAAGTCGTTTTCAATTATACTGATCTTGTTTGAATTTTCAAACAGGATCAGTATAACTTGCCTTTTCTAAGTCTGTCATAAAACCTCCTTTATAAATGTCCGTCCAAGCAAAGCTATGGAAAAATGAAAGGTTTAAGGCTAAGAACAATCATCTGCTTAAAAAAGCCTAGCATTTTCATAGCGCAGTGAGCTAACAAGTTAAATAAACAGACTTTTTTATACTTCAAATCAATTAAAAAGAAAACAGATAAGTTAAATAACTGGACTTTTTATGCCAAAACAACCTTTAAAAAACTCTGATAAGAGATATTTAAAAGCTTTAGGAATTGAAATAAGAAAAATAATTCTGTTTGATCTAAAATACCCTTCCTTAGACAGATTTGCTTTGGAGCATCACGATAAAATTACAAAACCCACATTATACGCTATTTGCGAAGGAAAAAGAGATTTTCAGTTTTCAACTATTTCAGGATTGAGTAGAGCTTTAAATATAAATCCAATAGCTCTTTTGAGAAAAACAAAATACTCAGCTTGATTCTCTATAAAAAGCCACAAACTTATCGATTCTGAGTTCTAAGCTAAATTTATTTGTATTAACCCTTCTAAATAGGGATAAGATTGACTAGCATGAAGCGCTAATGCCCCTAAATACAGAAAAACCTTGAAATAGCCCTTTGTCCTGCATCTTTAAATTCCCTTTGGAAATTGACAACTTGTTGATAAAGATACTCTGTCTTAAAAAAACAGCCTCACCTTTTGGGAGGCTGACCTTAAACACATTACGATAAGAAAAAATAACTTTTTATAGAAAAAGCTATATTTACAAACTAGAGCTTGCCTTTTTAAGTTGCTTTTTTTTGAAAAACCTTGTGACCTCAAAATAAACAAAATAACTGCCTTCAAAGACTTTTGCCGTTCGTAATTCCTGCAAATTAAAAGGCTTTTCAAATAAAAGACAACATTTAGGGAATGGGACGATTGTAGCCGAAATATACATTTCCTTTACCAACTTTTTCAATTATCCCTGCTGAAATCGCTCTCTCAAAAAGATCTTCCTCTTCATTATTTAAAAGACCAAAATACTTAAGGCCTATCAATGCATCCACACGAGCTCCCAATTTATACCTATTCTCTGTGTTTATAAACTCTTGATTATTTAAAATGTCGTTCCTGTAGAACTTTGCAATCATGCCCTTGACTTCTTCAGGAGCTGAGATAAACTTATGCAACTCACTAGCAACAAACAAAGGATTAGACTCTATTCCCTTTTTATAAGCTTCTATCATACTATCCGCTCCCCAAAAACTCTGGCTGGCATGCCAATCTTGAATAACACCCTTTAAAGCTTGTTGATGCTCTCCCTCTGGATTTTTAAAATTCTTTAAAAAACATTTATATATCTGAAAACTGTTGTCATGGGCATCAATTAAAATTTGTATATCATCCCGGCCCAGATTCAGCTTATCCTGTTGATAAGCCGATTTCAAAGAATTATAGTAAGACTGAGTGAGGCCTCCCATTTTTTTTGTGTATTCCTCCACTTGAGGCAAAATCATCCGCGCATAAGCCTCATCATTAGAGTCTAGAGCGGAAAACAACTTCTTATCTGTCTTTTCCACCATATTAAAAAGAACCTCATGGTCTCCTTTATACAGCTCCCAAACATCCTTGCGGTAATCTCCTGCCGCATCGATAGCGCCAAGCTGGAGGCCTTGTATCGTTGCTTCAAGATCTCCTGCTCTAGCCACCCCTAACCCCGCATAACCTCTTATCTGGGCCTCTATATCCCTAATGTTCTCCCAATGACGCCTTATCGCCTCCTCCGCTTGTTGTATCTCATAGTCAGATAAACCCCGCTTTATTCCCTCCTTATAGAGATCAAGCTCCAGCTCCAACCTTACTAAATCTAATTTACCTATATTTAAACCAAGAATAATTCCAGCAGGACCAACATACTCTAAAGTTTGCCTCCTCGAATCTATGTGCTCTTGGACATTTTCTGGATCACTAAAAACCTCCCAGTCAAATTGGCTAAAATCGTATTCAAGATTAGGCCCCGGAATAAAACCTTGCGCTTGAGATTCAATAGATAAAATAGAAGAAAAAATCAGAAAAATAAAAACAAAAAACAGATTCATTTCATTATCCCCACTATATAATAATAAATTATAGAGTCATTTTCGTGAATCGAGCAAGTATTTTCCGACAAAATCTTATAATTCTTTAATATTTTCTATCATTTTTTTGTAGGAACCTAAAAAAATTTTAATTTTTTCCAATATTTCTGTTTGATTGGGATACTTTTCATAAAAGGGTCCCGTGTCTCCAATTATTTTTTCTATTTCTTCTAAAGCTATTGTGGTATTCTTAATGCCTTTTCGCTTGCTAATTTCACCTTTTAAAAACTCAAAAGCAGGCTTATTTTCTTCAGTGGGATTTTTCGCTTCCAGCTGTCTCACATAAAGCAATGTATCTTCAGCGGGATTTGTCCAAACTCCTCCTAGAAAAGCTTTAATTTCTAAACTTTCTGGGCTGTTGGGGCTGTTTTTAGTCCAGTCTATTAAAATCTCAGAAAGCTTTAACTTGGTCTCAATGTCCAGTATCCCTGACGAGATGAACTCTTTTAAAACAATAATATGATTTTCCAGCTGTTTCATAACCTTGTTTTCTGAATCTAAACCCTTTTGTCTTATTTTTTCCTCTTTAGCTGATAAAAAAGCATTAAGGAAAGACTTTGGAATCTCCAGCTGAATTTCTAAGTTATTTAAAAAGCTTTCGTTATCTTCTTCACTTCTGCTATCATCTATCCATTCAGCTAATGTTTGTATAGCTTTATCAAAATAAGCTTTATTTCTTCCCGACTGGACTAAAACTATCAACCTCAGCTCGTCTTCTATTTCTTTCTGATCTTCTGACTCTATTAAAAACTCCAATTCTTCAGATTCCCTTTTTCCGATCCTATTCAAATACTCCGATTCTTCAGACTCCCCCTTTCCCATTCTGTTCAAATACTCCGCCACTTCAGACGCTCTTTCTCCTATCTTTCCGAGCGCCTTCACAGCTGAAATCCTAACCCCTAAAGCTAAATCATTTGGATTTTTATCCGCCATTTCCATTAAAAGCTGTGTCGTTCTTGTCCTTCTTATCTGCAACTCCTCAGGAAAGGCCAGCAAGGCCTCAACAGCCACTCTCCTTGTTTCATCCGAACGAGAGCCATCCTCTATCACTCTATAAAACAACTCCATCAGCTCTTCCTCTGAGGAGCTTAAAACTATCTGCTCCAGCAAATCCTTATCCCCCAACTGAGCAAAATGAAAGATCGCCGTTGTCAGAACATTTGCTCCTGCCACATCTTTAACCAACTCAAAAATATTGCGCAAATCTTCGCCCTCCTCCTCTGTCGCTATTTCTCTGTCAACTTGGTATAATCCTATTCCCGTTACTACAGAAGCTCCTATAGCTTTTGATAAATTCGCATAACGAGCTGTAAATAAAGCAGTTGTAAGAACAGGGCCTCCAACTGGAATGAAGACAAGGCCGATCCCTGTTATAATCAGCGCTCCCGAAATAGCCATATCCTTGTAATAGTCCCAATTTTCCTGATCCTCTCTAGCTAAACTATCCGCTCTTCGTCTCATCAGCTCCGCATGAGCTTCTAAACTCACTATGTCTATAATACGACAGCCCACTTGCTCCTCTTCATTCTCACACTCACTGCCTCTTGCAACAAGCCCCTTTAAAGTCTCCTCTACTTTATTATTAAGCAAAGCTGTTTCGCTTAAAGTCTCAATGATTCTTAGTTTTTTCTCTTCAGATGTGTGTTCGTGGGTTAAAGTGAATAAAAGTCTTTTCATACCCTCTTGCAATTTTTCTGTGATGCTTTCTAATTCAACAGAAACTTCTTTTTGAGCCGACGGACCGGCTTGCCTCTTCTCAGACAGTTTTTGATAGTGAAGAAGGTTTCTGCTATAAGAATAAAAAGAAAAAAATAGAGAAAAAATAAGGACTAATCTCATCTTGAAACTCCTTTGGTTAATTGGATATTTTTTGCCGTATAAGCCCTGTTGTTGAGATTAAAGACATTTTCTAGCCTATAATAAAAATAATGTCAAGAGATCAATCAGGCCAGATAAAAATAAACATAGCGGATAAATTATTGCTATTTTAGGCTGTTTTCATGATTTACCAAGTTTATCATCAATAAAGAACCTTTTTCTTGACTCTATCCATAGGATTCTTTAAAGAAGAAACTTATTTTATAGGCTTTCCACGAATTTTTAATAAAGTAGCAATAATTAACTTATCCGCTTATTTGTTTAAACATTTGAAAAAAATCATTAAAAATCTGAACAAGTTTTTTAGTGATTGACAGGTTATGAGAGGTTGCTAACAACTACGGTTGGGCTTGAAAAGCAACTTTTTGAGGGAATTCTATAGTGATCTTGTTTAGGTTTTCCAGCCTTTTTAAACCTATCTCTTTTACTCCCGAAAATTCAAACAGGATTCAGTATAAGTTCAACAGCCTAGAGCTTTTTCAGCAGAGACTATTTAAGAAAAACAAGGTTAAAGCAAAATGTAAGAAATGGCCATTGGGCTAGACTTTATCCCTGATTCTTATTTTTTAAAGCCCCTTTTTAACAAATTTTTTAATAAATTTAGACTTTTCCTATATTTTTGTTAAACTTTACAATTATGATATACGGAAAGCTCCCTGCCGTTGTTTTATTTGCGCTCTCCTTTGTTGTTATCGCCACAAGCGGCTATCAGTGCTCAACGAGAGCTATTAACAGAGGAGAGATACCTTTAGATACAATACCGACAGGGCCCCAACAACCTGCAACAAATGACTATTATTATCCTGAGGATTACTTTAAGGATGATAGAAATGACAATAACAACCGTCTGCCTGAAGAAGTCACTGACAACTGCCGAAGAAGCCAGCTGAGGGATCTCAACTCTGGAGCCAGGGCCAACTTTGAATTTGATAGATCCAGCTTACAGGATTTTTTATTTGGCCAAAGCCAAAACTTTGATGTTGTCTGCGCTAGATTGTATCTTGATATGAGCCGGCTGGGCGCTGTTTATAAAGGCAGTTTAGCCATGGCTTTTCAGACAAACAGCCATATTACACCTTTTACAGACTTTAATTCGGGTTACTCCGCCAGTGATAATCGTTATAACAAATGGAGTGGATCCTCTTGGAGAGCAGACAACAACAATAAGGTGAATAGGCAGTTTCACGCTATTTATGAAGATGAGCACAGCGCTCTTATTTTAAAATTAGAAGATATTAGAATTAGAGATGTGGGGGATGGAGAAGTGGATTATGTAGGGGCAGGTGAAATTTATTATAAAATGTTTCGCATTGCTACAAGAGATGATGTTAAAAACACAAAAGGCTCCTGCTACTCAACAGGAACTTATATAAAAAAAGCCCACACAACGCCTACCGCCGCCAGTAAAAGATGCTGGTTTATCACCTCAGGCCCCTATAGCTGTCGTCCTGAGGGCGCTTTAAACCCAAAGGACGCTTGGACAAATATTAACATCACCACAAACAGCTACAAATGTTTTTCCCGGTTGGGGCGGTTTTGGGGGCTGGGTATAGAAGAGGCTTTTAATGACTCGGTTGAAGATATTAATTAACTTTTTAAATGAGGAATCGCTTATGTTAAAAAACTATTTTAAATTTACATTTTTCGCTTTAGCTCTAATTTTTTTATTCTCTTGTGATAAAGAGCCTAAAACAGCCTCTTCAGGTGTGGCTCAAGAAACCACTGTATTTATAAAAACATGTGACAAAGGCTCTCTAAAGATCACAAAAGAAACGACAACAGCTGTTGGCCTTCCCTCTGTTTTAGATGTAGATGATCTTCCCGTAGGGGCTGAAGTGACAGTCTCTGGAACAGTCGCCAATGGAGGCGTCTGCGGTTTTACTGGCCCTGTTTCTTTTAGCTGTAAAGCCACTGTTAGAATCGATCTCAATAAAGCTTTCTCTTGCGCCGCTGAAAACTCTCTTTCTGGAGCAAGCAATAGCTTAGGAGCCACTGTTTATTCGGATCCTGTTATCCCCACCCCTAACCCTATCAGCCCAAACTACCCTTATAATACCACCTACCAAAGAAGTTTAATTTCTGGGGATTTTATTATTTATTACGGCGGGACAAGAACTTTCACCAGTCTCACAGTAAGCAGTTCTTCCGCTTTGGTTCCAGCTCTCTGCAAATTAAACTTTATTTGTGATTAAAACTGACATTTTATGATTCTTTATGAGGAGTTTTTAAGAGAACTGCAATTTGGAAGAAATTACTCCGCCCATACGATTTCCGCTTACAAAAGAGATTTAGACCGCTGGAAAGAATTTTCTAAAAATAAAAAAAAAAATATCCAAGAATTTTATGAGTTTTTAGATAAGAAAAAACTCAGCGCCCGATCCCAAGCCCGAGTGATCAGTTGCCTTCGCTCTTACTTCCAGTTTTTACAAAGGCAAGGCAAACGCTGTGTGGAAATCAAGCATTTAAGCCTTCCTAAAATTCAACACAAACTGCCTCAATTTATAAGTCTTAAAGAGTTTAAAGCTCTATGGAAGGCTAGCAGAGAAGATTCAAAACATCAATCCCTGAGAAATGAGCTGGTATTGTCTTTTTTATATGGCTTAGGTTGCCGTGTGAGCGAGCTTATCTCTTTAAATATTCAAGATTTTAATGAAACAGAGGCTTGGATCAGTGTCGTGGGAAAAGGAAACAAGCAAAGGCTATTGCCCCTGCCCGAAAAGCTCTATCAATTGCTAATAGTTTATTTAAAAAACTCAAGGCCTTTCCTTGGAAAAACGGAAAAATCCTGTCTCATTTTTAATAACAGAGGCCATCGCCCTTCCCGAGTGGATATATGGCGATGGCTTAAAAAATGGTCTTTAAAAGCGGGTTTTGACAAAGTGAAAAACCCTCACTCTTTTAGACATGGCTGCGCCACAGGCTTATTGGAAAAAGGAGCGGATTTAAGGACCATTCAAAAACTGCTGGGACACTCTAATATTCAAACAACACAGATTTACACTTCAGTGAATCCTAAAAAACTAAAGTCTGCCATAAAAAAACACCATCCTCTCTCCCAATTAAAACATCTGATTTGAGACATAAATACACCCATTCAAGTTTTTATTAACTCTTAAACCGTTCAAACTTTTAACAGTTTTTTAATTTCAATCGGAAAATTTTTTCAAAAAAACTTTTCTCTGATTTTTACTCTTGCCTATTTTACCTCATTTCCCTTATATTCAGCAAATATGAATCGCTGGCTTATTTTATTTTTAAATTTTTTATTTTCCGCTAAGGTAGCCTCAACACAGCTGGATCCTTTTATATGGACGGCTGAAAAAGAGGGGAAAACTTCCTACATTTTAGGAACTGCGCATACAGGGATTTCTTTAAAAGAGATACCTTGTTCTGACGCAGTCTCAAAAAAGATACAAAATAGTGATCTTCTCCTCTTAGAGACAAAAACAAAAAACGATTTTGAAAAATTGAGTGAAGAAGAGAAACAAAAGCTTTTCATTGGCTCTGTTAAAGAGCAAGAGGAAATTATGTCCAAACTGTCACAGAAAACTCAAGACACAATTAAAGAGAGAAAAATAATAATGACTCACATAATAAAAGATATGTTTTCCCATCATTATGAAAGCGCGGGAAATGAGGCTTGGGCAGAGCTCAGCTTAGAAAGCCAGAATTTTTTAACAAATCATGGCGCTGATAAAGAAGAGAGTTATGCAAACCTCATCTACTTTATCAACTGTATTGCCTACTACAAGGCTTATTACTCATTGCCTTCTCTTGATAAACAGGTGAAACAAATGGCTTTGTCTCATTTTGTCAAAATAGAATCTATGGATCATAATAAAAAGATAAACGAAGATTTTAGCTCTAAAACCTCCTCCAACAAGCCCCGAATGCTTGTCAGCAGAAGTGATGTTGAGGGAGCTATAAAAGAAATAGAGAGCCTAACAGGGTTGTATCAGCAAATCTTTTTAAACACAGCCCGATTGTATCAACTCTATGACGCTAACGCATTCTTATTTAATCACAATCTTGATGAAACCATTTTGCTTAAAAACCGCAATGAATTATGGCTAAAAAATTTTCTTAAGACACATGAAAAATATGAAAACATTTTCATCACAGCCAGCTTGAAACATTTTATCGGCGAACATAACATGCTGGATATGTTAAAAGGAGAAGGCTTTTCTGTTGAGCGAATGACTTGCTCTAATACTGAACCGTTCTGAAAAAACTCTTTTCTTATTTAGTGTACTTTATCCTTTCATTTTTCTCTGGGTAATACATATATTTCCTTAGTTTAAAGGCTTTTTATGCGAAATTAAATATATAATTCCTGAATTTTCAAATTCGATCAGTATCAGCTCCTATATAGTTTAAGGATGAGCAGACACAACTACTGAGCCGCTATATTATGAATGCCGACAACCTACCACTTAGAACGCCTGTAGGATTGACAAAGTTTCAAAAGAAATATATAGTGACCAGGTTTGAGTTTTCCAGTTTTAGTTAAAGATTCCCGCCCCCGTTTTCACGAGGACAGGCTTTCGCGGGAATTGTAAATGTTCAGTAATTCGCTGACAAAAAAGAGATGGAAAAGGGTATTATAAGGGAAAAATGAAGATTTTTTTACTAATTTTATGTTTATTCCTGAGTTCGTCCGTTGATCAGTTCTAAAGTCTAAGAGAGTTGATTTTA
>JAPPIY010000251.1 GCA_026914095.1 Oligoflexia bacterium | reverse complement strand
GACCTAAAATATCCTGTCCATTTTGATCATCAAAGAAGAATCAAATATTTTGAAAATTTAGACTGGAGTTTAAGGAATGAAACTCACATTGAGTAAAGAAAAAGGGTAAATGTTTTATACCGATTTTGCTTAAATTTTGAGCTTTTTTAAGTTGGGCAAACTTCTTAATAAGAATATATTATTAGAGAAAAGGGCTTAAAAGTGAGTTTAGCTTTGAACAGTTTGCTCTTTGAAGAGAATCTATCTGCTAATCTTTATAGACATTCTGATTGATTTGTTATAAACTCTCATAGAGAAAGGCATTTGATGATTCCAATAATATTGTGTGGAGGCTCAGGAACAAGGCTGTGGCCTCTTTTAAACCAAAAAGCTTTTTATAAGTTGATCAACAGCCAAAGCCTTTTGGAAATGACTTTAGACCGGTTGGAAAAATTTAAACCCGCATTTATTGTTTCTGTTGAAGGGCAAAAAGAACAGCTAGAGAAAATTCTTAAAAACTATAAAACCGCTCAAGTTATTTATGAGCCTTTTGCAAAAAACACAGCCGTTTCCATAGCCTTGGCCTGCTTTTTGCTGAGGGAAAAAGAAAAAGAGATTATTGGAATCTTTCCGGCCGATCATTATATAGGCAAAAAATTAAAATTTCAAAACTTGCTTGCTCAAGGAGCTAAAATTGCTAAAAAAGAAAATAAAATAGTGACTTTTGGCTGTCCCCCCAATTATAACTCCTCTTCTTATGGCTATATAAAAATAAAGGCTCATGACAACTTAAGCGGTTTATCTTTAAACAATTTTAATAATAACAAATTAAAAAAATCTTCTGTCTTTAAAGCCACGGCTTTTATAGAAAAGCCAAAAGCGGAAAAAGCAAAGCAACTTTTAAAAAATGGCAGTTTATGGAACTCCGGCATTTTTATATCCCCCGTCAATCTCTTAATTCACCATTTTGAAAAATATCTCCCTAAAATATGGAATGAGATCATTGGTATAAAAGAACAAAACATATACCGATCCGATTTGAGCTTTTCATCTTATCCGTCAACTCCCGCGAAAGGACGCCCTCACAAAACTAGAAGACAGAAATTTCCAGAAAAAACTTCAAAATTCATAGAGCAGTTGAATTCTATTTATAAAAAATTTAAGCCTATCAGCTTTGACAAAGGAATTATGGAAAATATTAACGATTATCTATGTATTCCCTGTGATGTTGGCTGGACAGATTTAGGCTCTTGGGAAAGAATAGCTGAATGGAATCAAAAATTTCCGGGAAAATTAAATAACAAAGCGAAAACGCTTGAAAAAAACTCTAAAGGAAATTTTGTCTTTTCCTCCGAGGAAAAAAATTTTGGCTTAGTGGGAGTCCAAAACCAATTGATCATTAACAGCTCAGAAGGTCTTTTGATTGCTGATAAAAAACAGTTATACCGATCGGGTTTTAAATTTCAATACAATAGTCATCCCCGCGAAAGCATGCCCTCGTGGAAACACGGGGGCGGGAATCTCCAGACAAAGCGGGAAAATTCAAACAGGATCAGTATAAAAAATATAAACTCTATCAGTAAGGAGTTTTACAAACAAAAAAACACAGAATGGATCAAAAAGCCTTGGGGAGCTTATCGGGTTCTTATGGAAAAAGAGCTTTTTAAATACAAAGAGCTTAAAGTGAATCCCAAATCCCAGTTAAGCTATCAAAGCCACAAAAAAAGATCTGAGCATTGGATAATAAGGGAAGGTCTTGCGGAAGTTCTTATAGAAGGCAAAACGAAAAAATTAAGCCCTAATGAGCATATCTTTATAGATAGAGGGGTCAAACACCGCTTAAAAAATCCAACCCGCCAGCCCCTTCTTGTATTAGAGATTCAAACCGGACATTGTTTGGAAGAGGATATTGTCAGATATAAAGATGACTATGGACGAGCTTAAATATTTCATTCCAATTTGACTTGGCATTTCATTTCTATTTTATTCATTCCAACCCATCCGAGTTAATGGTTATAAGGTTAGAGTTTTATTTCCCTGTTGAAAATTTATTCAATCAAACAGAGCTTCAACCATATACCATTGGGGCATTTATGAGATAGCTTTTATACGAATCCTGTTTGAAATTTTCACCTCATTTGTTCCGTCTTCCCCCAGAAGACGGAACTCCTGCTCAGCTTGTCCCCGCGAAAGCGGGGAGCATGCCCTCGTGGAAACACGAGGGCAGGAATTTAGCCAGAACCTGAAATTTTCACACAGGATCGGTATAGCTATAAAACAAATCAAGTTATTTATTCAGTCACTTCTTCTTTTTTAAGTAAATTGACAATTTCTGTTTGTTCATTGTCTAAAGCCGCTTTTTCTGAATTGAACTTCTCTTCAACTAATTGCAAGGCAGTCTTGCCATTCTCATCTACAGCACTAACATCCGCCCCTTCACTTATAAGGAGCTTGACAGCATCTAAATTTCCAATCTGCGATGCGCATATCAACCCACGATTAAGTTCTTTGGAATATTCACTATCATCCAATTTACTATCATCAAAATCGCTATTCATCATTTTTAACTTCATCTTGTCTAATGCGTTCTGAACTTCTATAACATTGTTAGAGCATAAATCAGGCGGTGGTAGCGCACAACAGATCTTTCTTCCACAGGAAGTCAAAAATAATAAAGCGCTTAAAATTATATAAACTTTCATAAGTCCTCCTTTATTAAAGGTTTAAAAAATAATCAAATTTGAGCGTATCAAAAAAAAAAAAATTTTCAATTTAAATATTTTTCTCTAAAAGAAGCCAAAAAATAAGGGAATTATACGCTTGACTGCGCTTATAAGATTTTTAACTAAAGAAATATCAAGGGTTTCAAGCTCTTTCTTCAAAAACTTATATAGTCTGTGCTGAAAAAATCAAAAAGCCCTTTATTCAAAAATCTGCAAATTAGGACTGTTTCAAGGACAACTATAATAATTCTCAATTCAATTAAAAAACTCTTTGGTCCAAAGAGATAAATGGAGAAGAGAGGTCACTTGCTTGTCAGCCAGTAGATTTTTATGAGGGAGAAAACTGTCTTCTAAAACTTTATTAAGCGCTGAAGAATTAATATCCCAAGTTTTTCTAAAAGATTCATCCAAATGATCCCACACAAACTCTTTATAAAGCGGGTTGTTATAAACGGCCTTCTCCCTCCATGTAAAAGGATGTTTTTTCCTGTTTGAAAACTCAAAGTCCAGCCAAGCTTGTTTATAAGATGCTTCTCGTAAAATCTTTTTTCTTCTAAACAAAGACACAATGTCTTTTTCCTGCAAACTCAAACAACATTCCACAAAATCTAAATTTAAATAAGGAAGTCTGACCTCAATAGAAAAAGCCATGCTCAGTTTATCCACCCTTAAAAGATTATAGTTAGCCAGCCAATTTTGAATATCAAAGCTCTGCAAATCCTTTAAAGAATGAATCTCCGGATAATCCACCGGTCTTTTTGGAATAGAATCCTCATTAAAAAGAATTTTCATTTCTCCCGATGTCCAAAGGTGGCTGGTCTCTATATACTTTTTTAAACCTGATTTTTTTAAAACAGATAAGGACTCAAGCAATCGCTGTTTTTTTAAAGAGCCTGGATAAGGAAGAAAAAAATTTAACACCGATTCAGGAAAAATTTTTAGAGCGCCAAACATAGAAAACATATTCCAAAAATAAAGCTTTTCAAAAAAATAAAACAGCCAATGATGAGCATAACCAGCTAACAGCTCATCCGCGCCCTCTCCTGAAATAAGAATTCTTTGTTTTTGAGAAATCGTTTTCATGAGTTTATAAGTGGGAACAACAATGGAGTCAGCTAAAGGCTCTTCTAAGGCTCTGATAATTTTTGGCAATAAAAGGAAATCTTTTTCATCAGGATAAACTTTATACAATTTTTGATTCCACTTTTCAGCTTGCTTTTTGGCAAATTTCCTTTCTGCGCTGTCATAAGTGTTATCAAAAAACCAGTTCGCTTTTTTAAAATCAGAATCTTTTTGATAAGAAGAAAACAAACTGTGAATCACAGAAGAATCCAATCCCCCGGAAAGCAAAACTCCTATACTTTCCGCGCTACGCGAGCTTATATCAACCGATCTTTCAAGCTCTTTAGAAAATTCTGTCAATCGCTCTTTTGGATTTTTTCCTAAAAGCTTGCTCTTTGCTCCTGCTGTCCAATATTTTATGTGTTCCATTTTTTTGGCTTCTCTATCAACACTGACACATTCCCCAGGCAAAAGACGGCAAATATCTTTAAAAAAAGTTTCTTTTCCTATCACAAACCTTCGCTGTAAATAATAAGGCAAAACCTCTTTATTGATAGAAATATTTTTTAAAGATAACAGAGGTTTTATTTCAGAAGAAAAAATAAAACTCTCAGCGGAAAAATAAAAATACAAGGGTTTAATTCCCAGAGGATCCCTAGCTAAAATCCATTTTTTTTCCAAAGTGTCAAAAACAGCCATAGCAAACATGCCTTGACACTTTAAAAAAGCGGATACCCCCCACTCCAAATAAGCATAAAACAAAACTTCAGAATCACAGTGGGTTTTAAAGGAGTAATTTAACTCCAACAGTTGGCTTTTTAACTCTTTATAGTTATAAATTTGCCCATTAAAGATAAAACAAAATCTTTTATCAGGACTCCATAAAGGCTGAGTGTTTTTTTCCTCTTTTGCGGTAATAGCCAAACGATTAACGCCAGCGCTCCAATAATCCTCTTCTATAACATGAGTTTCATCAGGCCCCCTGTGTTTCATAATATTCAGGACAGGCTGAAGAGAAAAATCTCTTTTTTTATCAAAATGAAGACTCCCAATGATCCCGCACATTATTTATTCTCTTTTTTAAAAGTTCTTATTGTGTTTATACCGATCGGGTTTGATTTTCCCTGCTACTTCTGGAGATTCCCGCTTTCGCGAGCATGACTGTCGTGTTGAAATTTCAAATCTGATCGGTATATTTTAAAATTATAGTTTTGGCGGATAAGCAATTCTTTATCTATACTAAAGACAGAACTCCTATTATACAAATCTGACTTTTCAAAATAATTGGATTGAGGAACATAACGAACAACAAACTCACCGCCGTAAAAAACAGTTCCCGGCTTTGCGCTTTCTATAGAATCTTCAATAGACACTTCTTCTTTATTGAATTGAAGGATTCTTTTAAAAAAACAATTGGCTCTTTGATTTCTTAAAATTAACAAAAAGCGAACCGCTTTTTTTAATAAAAAAGCGGTTTTATAGTTAAAAGCTAAAAAAGTGAATATCCGAAACAAAATAAACTTGATCCGATTAAAATATCTTTGATTGATAAAAAAAGCCGGCCCCTCTATAATAATCTGATTGTCTGAAATTGTTATTTTATTTTTTTGAGAATGCCAAAAATTGGTTATCAAAAGCTGGGAGTTTGTTTTTAAAACCCAGCCTTTATTTTTATAAGCCTTGTGAGGCTTATTTAAGTCATAGAGACGAAAAGCCCCTCCTTTTTTTAAATTGACAACAAGATAAAAAGAGTTTGTTTTTTTTAAAAAAAACCCAGCTTGTGAAAAATGCTTTTCAAAAGGCTGTGGTTTAAAACAAGGCAGAGCTGACTGTTTCAAAACATTATCACTTAAGCCAACTTGATCAAAGTGTTGGCTTTGTTCTTGAAGATTCCCGCTTTCGCGGGAAGGACTGTCTTTGTGAGAATGATTTAAAATAATTTCATCAACTTCTAAATATTCATTCAGCCTGTAAAACAAATAATGATCATCTTGATCAAAAGGCCTTAAATTTTCAAATGATTTTTTTTTGATGAGATGCCGGTAAATGTCTTGAGCTAAAGGCAGGTTTTCAGCGCCCCAAAATTTAAGGGCATAAGGGTATAAATGAACAGTCTCTCGGCTTCCCAAAGCCCCAAAAGAGCCATCGGGATAAAAAAAATAACTTAAAAAGGACAGACTTTTTTCCGCATACTTTTTTAAAAAAGGCTCAGGATAAAAACTGTAAAGACGAGCTAAAAAACTCAAAGTAGCTAAATTATATCCAAAATCCACGCCATCATACTCTTTGCTCCAGCCTTCCTCACAAATTAATTTTTTAAAATCCCGCAAATGCCTTTTAAATTGATCTTCTGCTTCTGTTGCGCCTGTAATTTGAAAAATTTCATATAAAGAAAGCAAAAACAAAGCCGAGTGATTGGCTAAAACAGCTCCCTCCTTTTGTTTCACTAAAAATTGAAAGGCTTTATAAAAACATTTTTTGAATTTATTTTTTAAGTCTTCATTCCATTCCTTTTCTGTTATCTTATAAGCGCTAGCCAGAGAATGGACAATATAAGAAGTCGGCCCTGCCCAGCCTCTTTCATTGGGATACCACTCATCAAAAGATCCGTCTTTATTTTGTATAGAGCAGGTATACTCAAAGCTGGCTTTAATCCATTCCAAAAGACATTTCTGCTTATAAAATGAATTTTCTGGATGAGGGTCTTTCCAAAGTTGGGCTAAAAACTCAACCCCCATTTGATAAGAGGCGGAGGGAAAATCCTTCATTTTAAAATGCCAATAATATCTGTCAAAACATCCAAAACTTTTTGAGAATGGATTTCTATCCATTAAGCTCAAAGCGCGCTGTGTGGATTGAAAAGCGATATTAGAAAAATAACGGCTATTCATCATTCATCCATTTTTTTATTTGTTTTTTATTTTTGATAAAAAGGTATCTTTTATACAGCTCAAACAATCCAAAAAAGACAGCTAGAATTAAATAAAAGTTATTCTGAAATATATTAAAAATACCTGTTAGTGAGAGATTTCCGCTTTCGCGGAAATGACGAGTATTAGACAAATTTAAATGTAAATAGCACAAAATTAAAAACACTATAGAAAAAATCCAGTGGGCTTTCATCCTCAATAATAAAGGCAAAGCCATAGCTTTTATATATTTGATTTTAGAATGAACCACCCGGCTTTCCCCATAAGGCCTTTTATTCCACTTTGAATCCAGCTCTTTAACTTTAAAACCATGAGATTTGGCAGAGATAATTGTTTCTTGAACATAAGAGTGAGTCCCTAAAAAAGAAATATCTTTTATAAGCCGAAACTTCATAGCTCTTAAACCTCCATGAGAATCAGTAAATTTTTGTAACGCGCAAAAAGAAATGATAAAAGACAACATTTTAACACCCATGAAATTCCATTTTGAATAAGGATAAGATATAGAAGAAGAATTTAAAAATCGGGAGCCAACCACTAAATCGTGTCCTTTTTGCAATTCTTGTAAAAAAGCAGGTATCTCTGATAAATCAGTTTGGCCGTCACCATCTAAAGTGATTATATTTTCAAAACTTCCTTTAGACAAATAGCTTAAAGCAAAGTAATAACTCCAGCCTAAACTTCCTTTTCCAGAAATAATATTCAGCTTTTTCTTTTTCGCAATCTCTTGAGTTTTATCTGTAGAATCATCACATAAAAACAATTCAAAATTAAGAGAAGGCAATGTCTTTAAAACATTATAAAGATCATCAATGAGCTGAGAAATAATTTTTTCTTCATTTTTTGTAAAAATAACAATAGCCGTCATGAATATAAAGTCCTATAATTGGGATGTTGTTTGATATTTTTTGGAGCCTCTTGCATGAGAAGATCAAATAACACACCTTTAAATTTTGAAAAATCTCTGGAATGTTTTTTTAATAATAGAGACCAACCCCCTAGAATAAAAACATCACTTTGCAATAAAATCTCAAAATCTGTCTGAGGAACAATATGACAAGAATATTTTTCAAGAACTTTCTCCACAGCATAAATTTTAAGTTTTTTCTTTTTAAGCAAAACTTGGACTAATCTACAGTTGGGCTTCCTGTAAAGGAGCAACCTAAAAGACTGATTTTTTTTGCTTTTAGCTTTAAAATTTGATCCACTGCCCAATCTATATGCTTTTGATTGCTTGCTATCACTGCTTTTGAAAGCAAGGCTCTTGTTAGAGGCTGTTGAACAGCCTCTAAAGACTGTATGTCTTTTTTTAAACAGCTTCCGCCAAAAGCAAATCCTGGTTTTAAATATTTTTCAGAAACATTTAAAATTTTATCTTTTAAAAATAAATTCATGATCTTATCTGCTGAAACATTAAATTGTTGGGCTGTCCGGCCCATCTCATTGGCAAAACTTACTTTTAAACCATGAAATAAATTAGAGCTGACTTTTAAAATTTCAGCCTCTTCAGGCTGGCACAAGTGAATATTTTTAAACTGAAACTTAGAAAATTGCTTTACAATATCAACATCACGACTCCCTATAATATTGTAAGAGCTGTTTTTATAATCCTGCATAAAATGGCCTTCTCTAAAAAATTCTGGAAAATAATGGATAGACAGCTTGTTAAATTTTTTTGAAAGCCGGCTGGAGCTGGCTGGCTGTAAAGTGCTTCTTATAAAAACATGCTTTTTCTTATAGTTTGTATTCTGCAACTGACTTAAAACGGATTCAATAAAACTTAAATCACTTGATTTTTTAGAAGAATTAAAGGGGCTGGGAACACATATAAAATTATACCGGTTTTCGGGCATAACTTGAGAAAAACGAATAGATTTGAAATAAGCCTCTATAAAACATTGAAAGCCTTTTTCCACAAACTGAAGTTTTTTGTTTTTAAAAATTTCAATTTTTTCTTTATCCCTATCAATACCATAAGGAGAAAAGCCTTTTTTTGCCAAATGCAATAAGGTTATAAAACCCACTCTCCCTAAACCGATAACACTGACAGACATTTTTTCTATTCTCTTGATTTATTATTAAAATAAAGTAATAGACATAAAAAAACAATCTTTTTATAAAAAAAAAGATAGGCTTGAAACACATTTGACCCCAAAAGCCAAATACAATAACCCAACACAATTTAAGTAGAAAAAATTTTTGATGGCTTTGCAGGGACAACTAGAGTAAGCCAGGCCTTTGCAAAAAAGAGCTATCAAGTCATAGCCAATGATCTGGCTGTATGGTCAAAAATTTTTTGGCAATGTTATTTAAAAGGGAAACCCAGTAAAAAATTACAAGAAAAGATAGATTATCTCAATCACTTAAAAGGTTATGAAGGCTGGTTCACTAAGCACTATGGCAGTAGGGCTAATGGCAAACTCTCTCTTCATTCAGACGGAAAGAAAAATCAAAACACAAAAAAATTAGACGCTATAAGACCGGAAATAGATAAAATAGCAGAAACCCCTATTGAAAAATCTATCCTGCTAACGAGTTTGATTTTGGCTTTAGATAAAGTAGATAACGCTTTAGGACATTATGCCTCTTATCTTCGTAAATGGTCTCCACGCTCTTTTAACACAATTCAGCTTTTAATGCCTTTGATGGAGACACAGCCAGCCCGTCATCAAGTAATGAATAAAGACATTTTTCAAGCTCTCCACAAAGTAAAGGCCGATCTTTCTTACTTTGATCCCCCTTATGGCTCTAACAATGAGAAGATGCCGCCTTCCCGCGTTCGTTATGCTTCCTATTACCATATTTGGAAAACCATTATTTTAAATGACAAGCCTAAGCTTAAAGGAAAAAGCAATAGAAGAGAAGACTCCAGCGATCAACAAGCTAGTTCCATTTTTGAGGAGTTTCGTAAAAATAAAGAAGGAGTTTTTATTCTTAATGGAAAAATAAACTTTACGACCGATTAGGAAATCGCGGAAAAAGCTTGAAACTATTTGAATCTAAAAGTTTTTCCGAGAATTTTTAAACATTCCTCTGCCATAGGCTCCTTAAATAAACGGCTCAGCCAGAGATATAAAAAACCGCCTACAGAGCAAGAGAAAATAAAAACCAACAAAGAAATTAAAGAATTGGATTGAATATAGGAAAAAGAAAAAATCTGTGAAGAGCTAAAAAAGGAAGAAAAAGACTCAAAAACGGGTTCTGCGCTCAAAGAGCAGCTGGAGGGCAAAAATGTATTAGATAAAACACAGTAAAGCCGGTTGAACAAGGCAGGAATAAAAATCAAACACAAAGATAAAGCCAGAAGTCCGGGAGCTGTATTTAACAGCAGAGCAATAAGAGGTTTAAAGTTAATTTTCCCTATGAGATAAAATAAACAAACAGTTAAAACCAGAAAATAAAACACAGAAGAAATAGCGGTAGCTCCCACCAAGCCTTTTAAACCATAAACAGGGGTTAAAAACTGAGCTAACAAAAAATGAATCCCAACAAATAAAACGGCGCCAATCACCATAAACCAATTTTTATTGATGGCAAAAAAACAAGAAGATAAAACTCGAGATAAAGAGGAAAACACTAAAACCACCGTGTATATTTTTAAAACCATAGCGGTTTGAATCACAGAAACTTGATCAAACTCACCCCTGCCAAAGAGTATCTGAACAATGGTTTCAGACTGAATAAAGAAAATAAAAGCGCAAGGCAAAGTTAAAAAAAGCAGAAAAGCTAAATAGTGGCTTATAGTCTGTTTCAATTCCAAAAGGCTGTTTGTTGTGTGTTGCCTTGTCAGCTCTGGTATCAGAGCTGTGCCGATACTCACAGCAATTAAAGCTCTGGGAAACTCCATCAAGCGATCTCCATAGTAAATATAAGAGTTGGCCCCCTCTTCCAACTTCCCCGCAAAATAAACATTGATAAGCCCAATTAAAGACAATCCCGCCAAGCCAAGCATCCCTGGTAAAAACCTTCTTCCAATTTTTAAGAGCGCTGGGTTTTTTCCAAAATAAAATTTAGGGATCAAATCCAACCGGAACAATTCAAACAAAACAGGAAGTAGCTGAAGCAGGCCGCCCACAATAACAGCCCAAGCCAAAGAGAGAGAGGGAAAAGGCCACCAAGCTTTAGGAGTCCAAGCAAAAATAATAAGGCTTATATTAAAAAAAGCGGGAGCCACTGCGGGTAAAAAAAATCGTCCAAAAACTTGAGCCACCGACATAAAATAAGAATAAAGACTCACAAAAAACAAATAGGTAAAAACCAGCTGAGCCACGATAACCGTTTTTTCCAATTTTCCCTCTATGCTGGCATAAGCGGAATCTTCAAAAAGAAAATTCATAATAGCTGACATAAACAACACACCCAAAAGGGTTAGAGTAATTGTCAAACAAAATAAAAGGCTAAATAGAGAAGAATGCAGTTTCTTAGTTTCTTCCTTTCCCCTCTTTTCCAAATGCTCCGTTAAAGCTGGCGTCACACTGGCTGAAAAAGCCCCTTCCCCCAGCAGTCTTCTAAAAAAATTAGGAAAGCGAAAAGCCACAAAAAAGATGTCTGTTTCTGTTTTAGAGAAAAAATTAGCAATTAGAAGATCTCTAAAAAAACCTAAAATACGGCTCAAAAAAGTCCCTAAAGAC
>JAPPIY010000207.1:3051-11512 GCA_026914095.1 Oligoflexia bacterium | reverse complement strand
TTAAAAAGCCATCACTCACCTTTAATGACACTCTATAAACCCCAACCTTATCCGGTATAAAAAAAGCCCTCTGTTTTTTAGCGTCCCCGATAACAGCCATACTGCCTCGAGGCTTTAGGTTAAAAGACCATTCATAGCTTAAGTCTTTGCCTTCAGGATCGCTTGAAGCCTCTCCGTTTAAATCCACTTTTTTATTTAAAATAGCGTTCGGGATATTTCTTCCCGTTTTTGCTGCAGGGGCCTGGTTTCCATAAGTTAAAAGAACTGTATCCAACCCATAAAGCTCCCCATCATCTGCTGTTAATTGTAAAACATAATCCCCAGGACTTAAGGCTGTAAAACTTGTGTCTTTTGTCTTTGTGTTTGAAAATCTATAAACAGCTTCACCAGCTGGAGATGACAAAACCGACCACTTGTAACTCACTTTTCTATCTTCAGACCCTCTATTGTTTAAATCCTCATCTGTGATTACAGAGGAAAGGCTTAAAGCTTGAGATAAGGCTGGGCTTAAAGAGCTTGTAATCTCAACCTGAGGCGCTAGGTTTATCGTGGATACCAAAACCCTGTCTTTGCTTGATAAAGAGCCGTCGCTGACTTCTAACTCAATCTCATAATCCCCAGCCTTATCCACTGTAAAACTAGGCTTTCTTCCTCTTTTTGGCCTTATTTGAGCTGTGCTTCCAACAGGCTTTTTAACAAATGACCAACTATAACTTAAATTTGAACCTTTGGTGTCTGAACTCAATGAGCCGTCTAACATCACCCTGTCATTTAAACTCACAAGCTGGTCCAAACCCGCTATAGCCTTCGGACTTATATTCTTAGAACTCACTTGCAGTTTGTCTTTTGAAGACTGCTTCCCGTCACTCACCTTCAGCTCAATCTCATAATCCCCTAAAACATCAGGACTAAAAAAAGCCAAAGGCTTATCGCTGTTTTCAACCCCAGCTGTTGAACCGCTTGGTTTTTTAACAACAGACCAACTATAACTTAAACTCTCGCCGTCTAAATCATAAGAGCCTTTAGACGATAAACTGACTTTATCATTTACCGAACTAAATAAAACATCCTCTCCCGCTGACGCCACAGGACGATGATTCCCCACTCCCAATCCCTCGCTATTTAAACTCGTCTCATTCCCCGTATCCTCATTATCTAAATAACGGCTGTAAGATTGTAAATCCCTAGAACTCACTCCCCGCTCAGCTCTCCCCTTATTCCCAGTAAAAGTATTTCCCCTTAAAAACACATCAGGACTTATTCCAGCCAAATTGCTGTATAAAAAAGCAGAACCCTCATTGCCTATAAACTCATTTCTTATTAAATCTAACGCTTGCGGACTTGCAAACAATACCCCCGTCCCATTATTTTCAATTAAAACGCTTTCTATACTATCCTTATTATTTAACGCGGATACAGCCTTCTTGTTGATTTGAAATCCGATTAAAGGATTGTCATTTATAACAGAATTACTGATGCGAAAACTAAAGCTCGCTTGAAGGTTTATCCCATAACTTCCATTAGAGTAAATTTGAGAGCGGTTTATACCTAAAAAACTTCTTATCGCTTGGCTGTTTTGATAGCTTGAAATCCCACTGGCTTTGTTGTTATAAATATCTGTGTCTTCTATTATAACAGAAAACACATCTTTTAAAAATATCCCGTCTCTTTTGTTGCCGTAAATACTGCTATCTTTTATCTCAATTTCCGCGCCAGCGTCTAATACAAAGCCAGTTGAGTTGTTGTAAACAGACAGTTTGGAAAATAGAGCTTTAGAATTGCCTGATACCCACACCCCAGAACTGCTGGAGTTAAATATATGACCCTCTTCTATTTTAACACTTGTATTTAAAATCCTTAACGCAAAATTAGCGCCCTCGCCTCCTTTTATAGACACTCCCTTTAAATGAAAATTGTTAGAGTTTCTAATATTTAACCTCTTGACTTGAGCAAAACAGGCGGATTGAATAGTTAAATCGCTCTTCCTGCTTATATTCAAACTCTCATCAAACACACCTGAGCCTAGCTCTATCACATCTCTAGCCTTTGACCTTGAAATAGCTCTTTCTATACTTTGAAAACTCCTAGAGCCTATCTTCACCTCCCCCTCCACACAAGAAGACTGCGATAAAGCCGTATAGGGAAAACTCAATAATAATAACAAAAAATAAAATGGCAGTATCTTTAAAATGTTTGTCATAACAACTCCTTTCCTTTTTATTGGTCTTATTGTCTTGCCGTTTTTCACTTTTCTTCCTTTTTTAATTCCTCTCTTAGCTCTTTAACCCTTTTGTCTTACTGTTTTTCCTCTTAGTTGATTCTTACTTTTATGGGAATTACGCTCGCTAAGCCTGCTGAATTAACCGCCTTAATTAAAATCAAATCCTTTTTAGCCGGAGTTCCGCTGGAAGTGTAAGTCACTTGGCCTGAAGAGCTGACAACCGCTTGACCATAAACAGGCTCTTCTAAAACACTGTAAGTTAATCCGCTAACTCCCCCCACAGACACAGACCCACTTCCTCCTAAAGAAACAGAGATAGCGCCTGCGGTTAAAACAGGCGGAGTCCCAAAACTTTGAGAAGAGGGCTTTTCAATAATCCTCACTTTTAAGTGATTGGCTCTAAGCCCTCTCACACGAACCGATAAGCTGTTTGTTTCAGAAAGTGAAACAGGATAAACCGAAGTCTCATCTCCATGCTCTAATCTTCCTGTTAAAGCCTTTCCATTTAGCGCCGCAAAAAACTCCTCCACTCCTTTATTTTCAAACAAAATAAAATACTCTTTGTTTCCCGGACGGCTAACTGCGATAGTTTTTGTAATCTCCTCACACTCGCTGATAGGAAGAGTAAGGCTCTCCGCTTTTGGCCTAAAAGTTTCGCTAAAAACATTTGTTCCCACAGGCAAAACCGCATTAAACACCACAAAGTCCGGATCAGACCAAAAAGCCTCTTTTATAACATGAAGGCGAAAGATATAAGCTCCCGCTTTATCAACAGGGATTTTGGCATTCACGGCGCGGTTTTCTAAAGCGCCCGCATGGCTTGAGCTTGGCTTTTCAATTAAAGACCAAAAATAGCTCAGACCCTCTCCTAAGGAAGAGCTTGCGGATAAATTTAAAACAGAACCCGCAGTTACAACTTGATTAACTCCTGCCTCCGCTTTAAAAGAGCCAGGCGAAATGAGGCGGATTTTAACTGTTTTAGGATCAGAGGAAAAATGAGAGTTTTTGACAACAAGCTGTAAAGTGTATTCCCCCTGTTTATTAGCTGAAAACTGAGCTTTTGGCAGTAAAGGGTCTGAAATTTTGACTAAACTTCCCTGTGGCTTTTGAGACACCGTCCAAATGTATGTTAAATCTAGGCCTTCCAGATCAAAAGACACCGAGCCGTCAAGAGGGATGTCTTGATCGGTTAAGGCTAGAATACTTGTGTCCGCAACTAAAGCCAGTGGCTTTTTTCCCACAACAATTTTTACAAAATCAGGGGCGCCTTTTAAATCTCCAGCCTGAGCTTGAAAAGACAGTAAATAATCCCCCTCTGTGTCAGCTGTAAAGACAGGCGTTAAGCTTTCGGGGTTTGTTAATTGAGGATGGCTTTCAGTCGGAGAGGATTCTATCCTCCACTCGTAAGACAGGCTTTCTGAACCCTTGTAAGTGACGCTTCCCGTTAAATCTAAATCTTCGCCTATTATGACAGCTGTATCATCGCCGGCATTGGCTTGAGGGGAGTTGATGTTGGCTCCCTTAGCTCTCACCACTTTATAAGACGGGAGACTGAACTGCGAGTCTTTAGATCTCACAATTAAACGAACCAGATAAACCCCTTCCACATCCGCATAAAAAGAAGTCTGTTTATTATGAGGAAAATAAATCTGAGCCGAGCTGTTCTCCGGCAGGGACTCTAAAACCCATTCATAGCTTAAATCCTCATCACTGCCAAAGTGAAAGGACTGGTTGCCGTCTAAATCCACAAGGGCGCCGGGTTGAACAGCCTCATCCTCTCCCGCCACAGCCATAGGCCTTATCTGAGGCTCATTCACTAAAACAATCGTGTCTTTATGCTCTGAGATAAAACCCTTAGAGTAAATATAAAGCCTTAAAACATAAGCCCCCTTTTTATCGGGAACAAAAGAAGTCTTAGACTCATCCATAGAAAAAAGCTGAGCTTTAGAATCTTTAGGCTTTGATAGAACAGACCAAATATAACTTAAAGAATTTTTATCTCTATTTTGAGCCTCGCTTTCCTCACTCGAAACAACAACAAGCTCTCCGACACTTCCCGCTCTATGGCCTCCTGTTTCCACCTCCGCAGTGATTAACTCTTGAGATAAAGCAACGGGAGGAAGAAAAATTAAAACTAAAAAATATAAAACCTGTTTAAATAAACTTTTCACTTTTACACCTTCCTTTCTTTTTTAATTACCCTTAACCCTTATGACCATATAAGCCGGGTAGCTGTTTTCTGTCCCGTTATTCACAATCAAACGAATGAGATAAAAACCCGCTGTATCAGCTGTAAAACTGATAGAAGAGTTTGTTGGATTGTCAATCTGAGAATTAAAGTTTTGAGGGCTTATATCCAAACTCCAACTGTAAGTTAAATTGTTTCCCTCCTCATCAAAACTGGAGGAGCCGTCAATTGCAATCACTTCGCCAAGAGTTGCCGTTTTATCCGCGGGAAGTATCGCCACCGGTTTTGAAAAAGCGGGGGAAGAAAAAACAACAATTAAAAAAACAAGAAAGGATCTTTTAAATAATGGCTTCATTACATCCCCCTCTCTTTGTATTCAGAAGAATAACAGCGCATCTGGCCATCATCTTTTCTATAACAGCCGTCTTTTTGTCTATCTTCCTCAAATCTGTCTTGACTGCTAAAATGTTTTTTAGGAATAGAAACTCTTTGAGTTTGCTCTTGCCCTTCAAATCCAACTGGGGCTGACCTTGCTGAATTTTGAGGAGTTGGCTGAGTTAAAGTTATATCATGGCTTGCCGTTGCTATAGCTCCCATGTTGTCAAACACTCTGACTGTTACCGTATAAGAACCGTAGCTTTCGTAAGTATGAGAAGGGGAGCTCTCACTGTGGCTAAAAACATCAATCCCTCTATCTCCCCAATCCCACTCCGTATAGCGAATATGTCCATCGGGATCAGATAGAGTCGACTCCATATTCAGCGTTAAATTGTTTATAGAAATAGCATTGGTGTTTATGCTTACAGAGGGGCTTTGGTTTGTGGGGCTTACATCGCTTGGATCAAGAACGGTCACTTGATAAAAAGCCACATCAAGGTTTCCATTGCTATCTTTAATGAATAACAATTGATACATTTCTCCCGGCTCTTTATAAGTGTAGCTCACATTAGAGCCGGTAAAGCTTCTGTCTATGTCATCATAATTTCCAAGATTCCAGTCATAGTCTGTTATACTTGCCGGAGACTGAGAATAAGAGCCGTCAAAATTCACTGTCAAAGGAGCTGAGCCTATATAAGTTGAAAACTTGGCGCCGGCTTTTGGACCTGCGCCGGAATTGACAGTAACCCAGCTTTGAGCTGATTTTGAGAAGCCATATTGATTGGTCACAGTCATATAATTTTTATAAACTCCTCTTTTAGAATAACTATAACTTAAACTTGATACCGCCTTTCTAACTCCCGTCACCAAATACCAAAAAAAGTCTAACATCCCTGAAACTGCAGAAGATGACCTTGCCCCTGAAAAAGAAACCGAAGAGCCGACTTGAGCGACTTGATAAAAAGGCTCGACAATATCTTCTATCAAATGTTTTTCTCCATCCACATTTAAAATTTTAGAAACCGACTTTCTGTTTCCAAAAATATCCACTGTTGTCAGCGTCACAGGGTAAGTCCCGTTTTTAGAATAAGTATAATCAGGGTTGTAGCGACGAGAAAAATCCCCATTTCCTAAATCCCAAAAAGAATAGAGCGCAGGAACTCCATAAAGCTCTCTTATTCCAGCATTAAACTTTATCTCCTGAGGATTATCAGTTCTTTGTCTGGCTGTAAAACGAGGTTGCTCTTCCACTAAGGGATCATAAACATAGACATCAATGTATCTCATGAATTCATTTCCATGAGAATCCCTCAATCCAACAAGAACAGAATATCTCCCTGGATTATCGTAAGTCCTTGAAACCTTTAAGCCTTCATCAAACTGTTTAAAGGTAAAGCCATCAAAACTCCAAAAAACCTCAAAGCTGTCGCCTTCCAGATCAAAGCTCTGACTGGCGTCAAAATTCACTGTTAAAGGCGCTTGGCCTGAATAAAAATCATTTGTCCCCACTAAGTTTAACACAGGAGGAGATCCGCCCGCCGGAGCTTTGTAAGCCCCAGGATCATTCGGATCATCCACATAAACCGTAAATTCATTATACCTCTCGCCGGCTCCTCTATCACTTGTAAAAGGAGTGACTTGGTAAATCCCCGGTTTAGTATAAGTGTGGGTGGAAACAATATCTTCTGTATAAGTAAAAGCCCCCTCATCGTCCCAATCCCAGAAAAAATGAAGAGGATTATTGTTGTCTGGATCAAATGAAGCGCTGGCATCTATGCGAAGGGTAAAGGGAGCTGTGCCGGAAACACTATTCACACTGTATTTTAAAACCGGTATCTTACTATTTTGTCTCAAATTAACCATTGCCGTTTTTGTCGTTCTTGCCCCCTCGTTGTCAATCATAGAAACTTTGACCTCGTAAGACCCTTCTTTCAAATAATGATGCTCTAAATTTCCATCTATTTCCTCTATCTCTTTGTCATAAAACACCGTTTGATTCCCATCTCCATAATCCACCTCTATGAAGCGCACTTCCTCATCATCTGTTATATCTCTTAAACGGATTCTCACTTGTTGAGGAAATCCCTCATTCCATGAGCCTATGAGACTAATACGAAAACTAGGAGGGCTGTTGTCTTCAGTCGCTCGGACAGCCAAATAACTCGCTTTGCTATTGGTATTTGTGTCACGAACTATAAGCTTTACTAAATAAAGACCCGGAACATCCGGCGTAAAACTGATAGAGCTTGCTGTCGGATCATCTATCTTTGCGTTGGACGAAACAGGAAAAACATCAAAGCTCCAGCGATAGCTTAAATTCCCCCCAGATGACATAGAGCCGTCAATTGAAACTTGAGACCCCACTTTTACAACTTTGTCTTCCGACAAAACAGCCGTCGGAGTGGCCGGCGTCATCTGAAATGAAAAACGAAGTTCTGGCTCTTCTTCAGAGTCAGACTCACTTCTTCCAGCCTGACTTTGAATAGAAGATACAGAATTTAAAGAAAAACCTGAAAGGAGGTTATCCCCAGAACAAGAAGTAAAAATTAAAGGAAAATAAATAAGAAATAAAAACCTAGAAAAACTTTTTAAATTCATAAAACCTCCTTTTTATCAATGAAAAAAATTTTAATAAAAGATTTTATAAGAAATCAAGTAAAAAATATTTGATTTTTTAAAATTCTATGCGTTAAATATAATTTAAAATTATATTTATTATAATAATAAATGATTTTTAGAATAAAAAAATGAGCTGTGTAAGGGTTTTTGAGTTTCCGATTTTTAACCAGTGATTAAAAAAACAGCACAAAAAATATTTTAATTTTTTTTTCAAAGGATCTGGATTTGAGACAAAAGGAACAAAAAAATGAGGATAAACGCGCTTTTTAAAATTTCTTTTTCACTTAAAATTTTTTTTATTTTAGCTGACATAAAAAAAATTAAAGTTTTTTCGCGCCAAAAACCGATAGTAAATTTAGCCTGTCTATCCTCCTTTTGTTATCAATTAAAAGTAAAAGGATAATATCATAGTCCGTTAAGATGACAGGCTCTTAACGGACATTTTATTATTTTTTCATTATTATTCTCTCACTCAAAAACGATTCTATCCGACAGGTCGGGTTTGTCAGAAGTGATGATAACATTGTTCTTGTCTAAGCTTTGGGAATAAACCCTTTTTCCTGTCTCTTCATCAATTACAACCATTTTTTTAGCTACTTTCATATAGGGGAGAGCCACAGCAACAGGAGCCGGCGTCAATTCCTGTGTCGTAGAAAGCTTGTTAAACGAATCACCAATAAACTCAATGCTGACTTTTGTAGATATTTTTAAATTGTAAAGCTCCTTAGAGTTTTTATCTAAAAGCTTTATTTTTAAATTCCCTTTAGGGTTATCAGATGTTAAATAGCCCTCAGCTAAATATTCCAACTCCGGATCAATAAAAATCTTTTTGTTGAAGATTCCAGAAAAAATTAGAATCTCTGGATCTAGTCTCGGATCGCTTAAAGTCTTTAAAGATTTTCCGTAAGTCTGTCTATCCATCCATTGCTCATTTAATTGTGAAGAGTTATTCATAATGCTGTCTTTTCTCACCACAAAACCCCATTTGCTATATCCCTCTTTTAAAGAGCCGTAAAAACCCGGAAAGTCTTTAAACCTAAAACAATAATCTGTTC
>JAPPIY010000207.1:0-3041 GCA_026914095.1 Oligoflexia bacterium | reverse complement strand
CTGTTCTTCCTTTAAAATGACAAACATCATTTGCAGATAAGTTTTGAGAGCTTTTTTGATAAAACTCATTCAACTGCCCTAAAAGATGCCCCAGCTCATGTAAAATAGTCCCTGTTCCCCCCTGATCCAGTCTTATAAAGCCTACATTTTCTGTAGAAGACCCGCTGTCTGTAAAAACAACAAAGCCTGCCGCATTTTCTTTATTAATGCTTTCAAAATAATCTCTTCCCGCAACAGCAAAAAGCTTGTCTAATTGCTGCCTAATTCTCATCTTCTTTAGCTCAGTTAAGTCTTTTAATAAACTAGAGGATTTGTTCAAGTCTTTTTCCCGCAATTTAACAATCTTTTCTTTAGAAGCGCTAGCAACATTTTTGTTAGCCTTATTTTTATTTAAAGTTTTATCTACTTTCAACCTCTTATTTAAAATGATCCATTGTGGAATATTTTTTCCAATATCCGGCACCGGATAAATCCTTTTTAATAGATCAAAATCTAAAAGAGAGTCGTTAATAAAACTCTTCCATTTTTGAGAGCTAGCCCCTCCTATTAAAGTAAAACCCATTTGAAGTTTCCTTGTTTCATGGATGTTAAGACGAAAAGAATAACTGGTATAAGCGCTTTTACAATTTTTATCCTCAAATCCAAAATCTATCCTAAATGAGCCCTTTTTGTTTAAAGCCTCTTTCTCTCTCATAGGAAGAATGATTGTTTGCTCTAAAAGCCCCCTTTTATCAAAAGCGCTTAAAGTAAAATCGCAATCTATTTCTTTCACTTTTCCAAGACATTTAGGTTTGTAGCTTTTCCCATTGATTTTTAGAAAAGGCTTAAAAACTTGAGAGGAGGGAGTGTCGTCTATCTTTTCATAAACTAAATTCAGAACAGCTGTTTTATTTCTGACTAAATCAAAAGTCTCAGAAGACCGCTTTAAATCTATTTTTGGAGAATCCACAGCTTGATAAATAGTTTTTTCTTTTATCTGAAATAAAACCTTATTTGCTTTAACATTGATATTGATCCCTTTATTATTAGAAAAAAAAGAATCTCTTAGAGAAAAAAACAGCCTGTCAGCTTTGCTTGGAACAGTTAAAGCCAGACATTTATCAGATGAAATCCCAAAATCATAGGGAATATCTGTTGTTATCTTGGAATATTTTGTATGAGGGCTTGTTGGGCTTATAAGCTCTTCTTTAAAGGGAATAAACTCTCCAGAAGAATTAGAAAAAACAGCTAAAATCTGATTCACATCGTTTGTAGGAGAGTAAAAACTTAATTCTATCTTGTCTTTTTCCTTAACAAGCATCTCTTTTAATAGAAGAGCAGTCGCTGTTTCCGCCTTATCATCTGTAAAATAATCCACATATAAATAAGTGCCAAAAGGATTGATCTCTTTTTTTAACATAGTCCATGAAAAGAGCGGAAAAAAGAAAAGAAAAAGAAAAACACAAATTCTCATAATTTTTTATGAGATCATAAAATAAAAAAATAATCAATAAATTTTAAAAATCTGTTAATTTTTTTTGGAAAATGAGACACTTTTTTAAATTTGTAAATTCTTTTAAAAAAATATTTTTTTAAACCGTTTAAAGTTAAAACAGTCACTGTCAGAAATCAAAACAGTTTTTTTTAGAATTAAAAATAAATTAAAAAATTTTATTTTTTTCTTGTGTTTTAAAAAATTGTGTGGTTTTTTTAAATAGTTATCAAGTAAAATAAATTATTAAAAAGTGAAGAGGAGGATAAAGTGAAAAGAGAGTTAAAAATTATCAACAAAATTATTTGCTTTGTTTTTATAATAAGCGCTGTTCATTGTGAAAGGCTGAAAGAGGCTTTAGATGATGATAGAGCGCCGAATGAAACAAGAGCGCCGGATAACGCTCAAGAAGCAAATGAACCCCAAACATCAGATGATATTCAAGCTGTAGCCCCAGACAATCCCTCTAATGCAGGTCTTACAAATGGAAACACCAACACTAACACTAACGCCGAAACCAACACTGACACCAACGCCAACACTGAAACCAACACTAACGCCGAAACCAACACTAACACTGAACCCAACACCAACGCCAATCCCGCCTCTAACACTAATCCCGGCATTTCAGGGCATTTTGAAGATACAGAATGCAATCGTCATTATTGGACTTTTAAATGCGCTTTAGAATATAAAAGCAGTCAAAAACACTCTGAAGAATGTATAAAAAATATAACAGCCTCATATCCTAATGATGAAAATAGAATGAAAAGAATAACAGCTCAATCTAAAAACACAGAAAGCATTATTAAAGCCACTTGGACAAATTATTTTAATCAACATTGTAAAGATGATCTTTCGGTCAAAGAGCATTTAAAAAATCTTAATTAAATGACTTTTCTTTTTTGATTGTGAATAATTGTAAAACAGCTAAAAAAATATAGTTCAATAACAATCTGTAAAACAAGCGGCATCTGGTAAGAGGCCGCTTAAATTTTCTTTCAAAATACAAAACAAGAGGAAATTTAAAACTCCATCCTTTAAGCTTTTATCCAAGCTTTATCAACAAGGAATCCTGTTAAGAGGATTCCTTGTTTAGTTTTCCTAAAATAAACTCTGTGGCTTTTTGAGCTTTTGAGCTTGCTTTAAAAATAGACCGTTTGTCCTCTTTTAAAACTTCAAGCCAAGACTTCACATAAGAGGAGTGTTGAGTAGAATACTCAAAGCCTAAATGACAACAAATAAAGCTAGCTGATATTTCAGCAATCAATTCTTCAAAAGCGTAAGCTTTAGAAGCCCTGCTGTTTTTGATTGGCCGATTAAGCCTTGTCTTATGAGCCGTCCAGTGAGACAACTCGTGAAACATTGTTGAATAAAATCCCTCCCCAGTTTTAAACTGCTCCTTTTGAGGCATAAGGATTTTATCCTCTTCTGGCAGATAACAAGCTTTATCAATGGGGGCAAAAGCAATTTTAGCTTGAGATTGTTTTATAAGCTCTTCCGCTTTTTTAACATCCTCAAAAACAGGCTTTTCTTTAGAAGAATGTTTTTTTATAAGAGACTCCAAGCC
>JAPPIY010000285.1 GCA_026914095.1 Oligoflexia bacterium | reverse complement strand
GAGCTTTTAAAAGACAAAGCTTCAGAGGGGCAAGTTCGCAGAGATGCGGCTAGGTCTCTAGGAGAGATTGGCTCAGTTGATCCGCAGGTTCTTTCGGCTTTAACAACCACCTTAGAAGACTCAGATGAGAGAGTTCGCAAAGATGCGGCTAGGGCTCTAGGAAAGATTGGCTCAGCTGATCCGCAGGTTCTTTTAGCTTTAACAACTACTTTAAAAGACTCAGATGAGAGAGTTCGCAAATATGCGGCTAGGGCTCTAGGAAAGATTGGCTCAGCTGATCCCCAGGTTCTTTTAGCTTTAACAACGGCTTTAAAAGAAGAAGATGAGAGAGTTCGCTATTCTGCGGCTAGGGCTCTAGGAGAGATTGGCTCAGATGATCCGCAGGTTCTTTCGGCTTTAACAACCGCCTTAGAAGACTCAGAGTGGCGAGTTCGCTATTCTGCGGCTAAAGCTCTAGGAAAGATTGGCTCAGCTGATCCCCAGGTTCTTTTAGCTTTAACAACTACTTTAAAAGAAGACACAGAGAGGGAAGTTCGCAGGTCTGCAACTCAGGCTCTAGGAGAGATTGAGTCAGCTCAAGAGCCGGCAGATAGGTAATCAATTTGAAAAAATCGGGTCATTAAAGAGGTGTAAGGGGAAGTTGATTTAGATTCGATAGGCCAGTTGAGATGAGCCTGAACAGCCTTTGTAAAATCCGTTCTGCTTTTGCTCTTGTGTTGGATTTTCTCATGCAAATCAGTATAGTTAAATAACAGTCTCTCTTCTTAAACTCGCTCCAGCTTTAGGATTCGATCAATGCGAAACATTCTCTCTTCTCCCGCTTTAAAACAAAAAGCCCGCATACCCTGAAATTGTTTGTTGCGATAAGTCTGCAAGCCCGCTTCTAAAGGGCGGACTTTCCGATGGGATTGTTCGTCATTGGCTTTCAGATAGCTTATCTGTAATAACTTTTTGTTATCAATAGCCTCTTTGATCCTTTTGATTTTTTCTTTAACAGGCATATCTTTTTCCGCTTTTTGATAGCGATGGGCAGTTAGAAAGTTAAAAATTCGGTAGTCTGTTTTGATATGGTATTTCTTGATAGGATTTTTTAAAACCAAGCCCTCAAAAGAGCGGCATCGGCTGAGCGCCACATAAGCCTGCCCGCTGGCAAACATCCCCCGACTCATATCGATAACCGCCCTGTCAAAAGTTTTTCCTTGGCTTTTATGAATGGTGATAGCCCATGCCAGACGGATGGGATATTGGCTGAAAGAGCCAGCCACTTCTGACACAATAGCTTTTTTTTCTTTGGAAAAGAAAAAGCGATAAATATCCCAAGTGTAAAGAGGGACAAAAACCTCTTTATTTTCAGGGTAAAGCTGAACTGTCATGTATTCCTCAGCTGTGTTGAAACCTGTAATCACCCCAATGCTTCCATTGACCCAGCGTCTTTTTGAATCATTATTGATCAGCATAACCTGAGAGCCGATTTTAAACTTTAATTCGGGATGAGTTGGAAAATACTCTTTTCCAAAATTCCCTTCAATCAGAGCTGATGATTGATGCGCTTTTCCTTTGAGAGCTTTTATATGCTCTTCATTGATGCTGTCTGCCGTTTTATTTATTGCGGTGAGGTGAATATAAAACTCATTCTTTTTAGGCTTAAAAGAAGGCCGATGGCGGCTGTTTAAAATTTTCAAGTCCTCTTCGGACACCGAGTTATTTCGAATGCGGTTGAGCAAGCTGATAAACTCTTCATCCTTTTGGCGATACACTTTTTTCAATTCAATGATTTCTATCTTAAAATTTTCAAGAGCTTTTGAGCTGAAGAAAAAAGGAGTTTTATACTGAGAGGAAAATATCTGCTTTTCTGTGGAGGTCACCACAGGAGGAAGTTGATATAAATCACCTACAAAAATGATCTGCACTCCGCCAAAAGATCGGCTCTTTATAGGGCCCCAGCGGGACACAATCTAAAAGATCCGCCCTCAGCATGGACACTTCGTCAATAACTAAAGTCTTTAGCTTTTTATATATTTCTGGATTTTTGGGAGCTTTTTTTTGATTTTTGATTTTTTCCGGTGTGATGCCTATGTGAAAGTTAAAAAAACTGTGGACAGTCAAGCCTTTAACATTTAAAGCCGCTACACCGGTGGGAGCTAAAACCACCGGCTTTTTCTTTGCTCTTGAGCAGAAATAATCCAATAGGGTGGATTTTCCTGTTCCCGCTTTTCCTGTAATAAAAAGATTTTTTTCGCCCTCCTCCATAAGCTGGAGGGCTTTTTGAAATTGCGGATTCAGCTCCAGACTTTGTTTCATGGCCTTTCTCACTTTACACTGACTTATAGCAAATACAGATTTATAGCAAAGGAAAAACCAGCTTGTTGTTTTTTTCAAAAAAAATAATAGGGACTAAGTTAAGCGCGCCTGCTTGTTAATAAAATAAAACCCTTTATTTATACGCCTTTTGGCTGTTTATTTGGAAATTATATAGTGATCTTGTTTGAGTTTTCCTGTTTTTCTGGAGATTCCCGCTTGCGCTGGAAGGACCATCATATTGAAATTTCAAACAAGATCAGTATATGCTAATCTTATTTAAGTTTTCCTCCCTTCCGTTACTTCCGCGTAAGCGGGAATCTAGTTGAAACCTGAAATTTCAAAACTGATTGATATACTTCAGACTTAAGACCTAAAATCGGCTATAAGTTAGGTTTTAAGCTATTCTCTGTTTAAAACAAAAATTGACTTGTGGTTTAAAATTAGGTTATAAAATAGGCATGTTTAAAGTTTGTAAGGGCGCTTTTATTTTTATATTTTTCGCCTATGTCCCCTTGGGAATGGCAAAAATACATATAGAGCCTTATGTCGGCTATAGTTTTACCTCTATTGGAACAACAAACTTATCAAGAGGTCTTTTAGAAAAAGGGGATATTGATAAAAAAACACAGCAGGTAATAGCCGAGTTTAGCAAGAGACAGCTTTATCAGGGGATTAGCCCTGGCATGCGTTTGGGTTACTCTTCTATAGGTTTGGCGGTTGGCGTAGATCTCACTTGGGGATATTGGAAATCTTTATTTGCTGAAAACTGGACTTCATTTAGAGACAGGCAAACCATCATCTCTCTTCTTCCAGGCTTATTTGTATCTTACAAACTGCCTTTGTTATTTAGAGCTTATGCCAGCTTAATTCCTCAAGCCAGCGTTCAATTAAAGACTAAAGAAGGAGACAAAAGCTGTAAAAGGTCAAGAGGGGGAAAAATTGGAATCAGTTATTTATCTCTCCCTTTTTTAAGTGTAAATTTTGAATACCTCCCTTTGTATATTGGAGGATCAGGCTGTCAGTTTTGGTCTCATACGGGGACAGTTTCCGCAAATTTTACTTTTTAAAATCAATCGCGCGCTTTCGTTTTCCCATTTCTCTTATAAATTCAAACTGTCATTTTGTATTTCAAAATATGATTTTTTTAGTTGAAATGTGAGTTTTTATTAAAAAAAGCTAAGCTTCATCCTTTCCAGGATCCAAAACGATCCCAAAAAGTGTTGAGTTTTCAGCTGGTTGATGAGAAGAGCTGAGGTAAAAAACATATTTTATCTGGTTATACCGATTTTGTTTGAATTTTCCGGTTGACTCAATTTATTTTCTCTTTAAACAAAGATTAAAAAAACCTGAATTTTCAAACAGGATTAGTATAAGTAAAAATAATGTTTTATGAAAAGTTTTTTTACAGCTTAGTTTAAAAGAGAAAGCTCAGCTCTGCCTTTTGCTCAAGAGAAAACTTTTAGTTTAAGCTTTAAAAAAAGGCTGAACTATGGAATCATTAAAATTAGATGAATGTGAGAAGCTTATTTTCAAAATTAATAGGCAAAATAAATATAAGGTTTTATGCTTTTCTTTTTTTCTGTTTTATCTTTTATCTTTTTTTGCCTCTTCATTTAAAAACCGCTGGAATATTAGCAATAGCTTTACTTTTGCTTTTATTGTATAGCCCTTTGCTTGGCTGGTTTGCTTTATTATTCTTTATTCTCTATTTAGAAAAATCGAGTCTAAGCTGGAATGTTTATCTTGTTTTTTTATCAGTTTTATTTTGTTTTTTGCTGTTTCGTTTTATTTTGTCTTTTTTGCTTTTTAAAGGAGCTAAAAAGTTAAAGCTTCTTCCTAAAATTTCACAGACGGAGAGAATAGCTTTGCAGGTGGGGGAGTCTTGGGTGGAAAAAGAGTTTTTTACAGGCTGTCCTGATTTTAGCGCTTTTTTCAATCAAAAGTTTCCCTCTCTTTCTAAAGAGGAGAGAGAGTTTTTAGATAAACAGACGAAGCAGGTTTGCTCCTTATCCACAGAGTGGGATTTTTTAAAAAGAAAAAAACTTACCTCTGCCGAAGAAGAGTTTTTACAAAAAGAAAAATTTTTTGGTTTGAGCATTCCCAAAAAATACAAGGGCTTGGGTTTTTCCCCTTTTGCTCATGCTAAAGTGATTGAAAAACTGGCGTCTCATAATATTCCTCTTTCTATTATTACTATGGTTCCCAACTCTTTAGGGCCGGCAAAGCTGTTACTTAAATACGGACAGGATGAGCAAAAAGATCAATATTTAGCTGATTTGGCTTTAGGGCAGTTGTGGCCTTGTTTCGGCTTAACAGAAATTCAAGCGGGGAGTGACGCCAGCTCCATTCAGTCCGAGGGGGTTTTATTTAAAGAAAAGGGGGTGTTAAAAATACGGTTGAATTTTGAAAAGCGCTGGATCACTTTATCCGCCAAAGCGGATTTAATTGGCTTGGCAATTCAATTAAAAGACCCCAGCCAGCTCTATTCAGAGAAAAAAGATTTAGGCATCACTTGCGTTTTAATTCCCAGCAATTTAAAGAGGATAGAAAGAGGCTTTTACCACGATCCTATGGGTCTGCCTATTTATAATGCTCCTATTAAAGGAAAGGATGTCATTGTTCCCGCTGAGTCCGCTATTGTTGGAGGCTTGCAACAGGCCGGACAGGGTTGGAAGATGTTAATGGAGTCTTTATCCGCGGGACGCTCTATCTCTCTCCCTGCGCTGTCTTCAGCTTGTGGGAAAAGAGTGTCTTGGCTAGTGGGAACTTATGCTTTTGCGCGGAAACAATTTGGTTTGCCTATTGGAAAATTTTCAGCTATTCAGGAAAAGCTGGCTGAGATTGCTGGACTCACTCATCTTATGACAGCCACTCATACTTTTACTTTAAGCAGTCTGAATCAGGGAATCGTCTCTCCTGTTGTCTCTGCTCTTACTAAATATCAACTCACGGAATTAACTCAAAAAATTGTTAAACAGGGAATGGATATTATGGGCGGGGCCGGCTTGAGTTTAGGCCCTAAAAATAAAATTGCCCTCTTGCATACCGCTTTGCCCTTAGCTGTCACAGTGGAAGGGGCGAACACCTTAACCCGAACTTTTATTGTTTATGGACAGGGTTTAATCAAAACCCACCCTCAAGCTTATACTATCATAAAAGCTTTAGAGGATAATAATTTAAAATCTTTTCATAAAAAATTTTGGGTTTTTTTATATCAAAGTTTATGTCACTTTGTGAGAAGTTGTTTTTTCACTTTAACAAGGGCCTACTTTGCGGAGCTGTTTAACTTTGTTGTATCAGTTGCATCTCGGCTGTTATTTTCGTTAAGCCCGTCCTCATGGAAAAAAGGACGGAAGTCTCCAAAAAAAATCTCAAAATTCCATTCGAGCTTGTTCCATAAAGACAGGAGGTGTTTGCAAAAACTCACTTGGAGCGCCAGCCTTTTTGCTTTTTTAAGCAATCTAAATCTACTATGT
Source organism: Oligoflexia bacterium (assembly GCA_026914095.1). Taxonomy (GTDB): domain Bacteria; phylum Bdellovibrionota; class Bdellovibrionia; order Bdellovibrionales; family UBA1609; genus JACOND01. Next base: position 5,773 of record JAPPIY010000285.1, on the reverse strand, counting down.
TTAGGAGGAAAACTTAAAACCAAAGGGAAAGTCAATGGACGCTTTGCGGACTGGCTTTCTCTTCAGTATATGATCTCGGCTGTCCTTTGGCATCATAGAAACAAAAAAACAGAGGAGCTGGCCTCACAATGGGCTGTGGAATATTGTTTTTCACAGATTCAAAACACTGTCATGGATATATTAAATAATTATCCCGTAACAGTGGTTCGCTGGTTTTTAAAGCCATTGGCTGTAGCTCTAAAAATCAATCCCTTAGGGCTTAAACCTTCTGATAAATTGGATAAACAGCTAGCTGATAAAATTTTGGAAGATAAAGAATTTAAACAAAAGCTCTGTGAAAATATGTATTTTCCAAAACAAGCGGAGGATCAGTTTCAAAAATTAAACCGAGCTTATGATTTGAGTTTGAAAGAGAGGGATATTTTAGAAAAAATAAAAAAATCTTCTCTCAAGGATAATAAAGCAAATTCTGATCTGTTTCTAAAAGCTTTAAAGCTGAAAGTCATTTCTCAGGAGGAGTTTGAAACTTTGCAATCCGCCAAAAAGGCTCAATGGGAAGCGGTTCAAGTGGATGCTTTTAGCGCAGAGAAATATTTTAAGTGATTTCATCCTATTTGAATTTTGTATCTCATGTGTCCTGTCTTTCCCAAGAGTTTGAGCTTCTGCAAAAGTTTTCCAAGTTTATCATCAATAAATTTCGGCTGTTTTTGCTTTCCTTGACTCTTTAAATAGGGCTTTATTGGCAAGGCTTTCGAAGGGTTTTTTGAAAAAAATAGGCGCATTAACTTATCCATTATCAAAATTTTCACCACAATAAAGCTTCTGAAAGCTTGCTTTTTATACTGATCTTATGTAAAAATTTGGGAATTATAGACTTAACTTCACATAAAGAGCCTTTAAACTAAGGAAATAAAAAAGTTTTGAGCGGTTTATCTGGGAAAAATAAATAAGGATAGAATTAAAACCAAAAATCAGCAGACAAAGCCTTTAAAAAAAAAGAATAAATAAAGGAGCCATGCGAAGTTAAGTCTATAATTCCTAAAAATTTAGCAGGCTGTTCCTTTTTTTTCCAGAAGACAGAACTCCCGCAAAGCTTGTCCTTGTGGGAACGGAAGCGGGAATCTCCAGAAAAAATTTCAAAATTCAAACATCAGCGCCCTTATGCTTTTTCTTTTTGAAAAAGCTTATATTGAAATTATAATGACTAAAAAAAGACTTTTCAATCTGGACAATTTAAGTTAAATGATAAGTATGTCTATACCTAGTAAGGAAAAAGAAAAAATTCAACAATTGAGCGCAAAAGCAAAAACAGCTTTTCAAACCGCTCAAACAGAAAAAGAGCTGTATGACTGTAAGACGCAATTTATAGGGAAAAAGAGCCTCTTAACTTTAGCTAGAAAAGAAATTAAAAACTGCCCAGCTGATCAAAAGCCGGCTTGGGGGGCTTTCTTTAACCAAGTGTTTCAAGAATTATCCATTTTTTATAATGAGAGGCAAAAAGAGTTGTCTCAAAGAAGCTTAGATCAAAAAATAGAGCGGGAGGTTATAGATTTAAGTCTGCCTGGCCCCAGTTTTCCCAATGGCTCAAAACATCCTATCACAAAACTGCTGGAGCAAATTATAGAAATTTTTATTCCACTGGGCTATTCTATTCAAACAGGCCCTTATGTGGAATCGGATTGGTATAATTTCTCAGCTTTAAACTTTCCCCCTTTTCATCCCAGCCGGGATTTGCAAGACACTTTTTATGTTGGAAAAGATCATGTTTTAAGAACGCATACCAGCCCGGTTCAAATTCGCAGTTTAGAGTCTCTCGCTCCTCCTTTTGCTGTCTTGGCTCCGGGAGCTGTTTTTCGCTCCGACAGTGACATCTCTCACTCTCCTATGTTTCATCAAGTGGAAGGCTTGTATGTGAATCAAAAAGTTTCTTTAGCTGACTTGAAAGGGACTCTCTCTTATTTTTTGAAAAAACTGTTTCAGTCTTCAAAAATTCAATTGAGGTTTCGCCCCAGTTTTTTTCCTTTTACAGAGCCTTCAGCGGAATATGATATTTCTTGTCCTTTTTGCAACAGGAAAGGCTGTTCTGTTTGTAAAAAATCAGGCTGGATTGAAATCGGAGGCTGTGGCCTTGTGCATCCTGAGGTCTTTCATTCTGTCCAATGGGACAGCTGTCAGTGGCAGGGCTTTGCTTTTGGTTTGGGAGTGGAAAGGCTGGCAGTGATTTTATACAATATCCCAGACATTCGTTTGTTTTTTGAAAATGATGTCCGCTTTTTAAAGCAGTTTTCTGCTGTGTGAAAACTGTCTGGAGTTTTGACTTATTGCACAAAAAGTTTAAGTTAATTACTAATCTCTCAAAAGTATTATTAAAGTTAAAGTGTAATTATGGAAGTTTATCAAGATGTTTTAAAATCATTCAAACAAATTAATACAGATCCTTCTTGGGCTTTTTTTGAAAAAACTAGAAAGGATACAGCTTACATCTCTCATGGGTATCATAGATATCCCGCTAAGTTTATTCCTCAAGTTGTTTCTAGGTTAATCAAAGAGTATTCAAAAAAAGGAGATTGGGTTGTTGATCCTTTTGGAGGTTGTGGAACGACACTCATAGAATCCAAAGTGATGAGCAGACCTTCTATTGGAGTAGATATAAATCCAGTGGCTGTTTTAATAACAAAAGCAAAAAAAACAGCTATACGGCCAGAAGTTCTTTATGAAGAGTTTTTAAAATTAAAAGAGAAAATAAGCTCTTTTGATAAAAATATTAAACTAAAAACGCCTAGACATGAAAGAATTGATTATTGGTTTAAAGAAGATGAAAAAAAGAAACTATCTTTTTTATTTTCTGAAATTACAAAAGTTAAAGATAACAACATCAAAAATTTCTTTTATTGTGGTTTTTCAAATATTTTAAAGAACTGTTCAATATGGCTACAAAAAAGCAATAAGCCTACTAGAGATTTTCATAAAACACCAGCAGAGCCTTTTATAATTTTTATTCGTCAGATTAACTCCATGTTAAGAGGGAATACGGACTTCTTCTATCTTTTAAAGAAAAACAATAATTTTAGCACTTCTTGTAAAATTTACTGCGCAGATGCTAGAAAAATCTCTATGAAGTCTAATTCTGTAACTTTGGTGGTAACCTCTCCTCCTTATGTTACTTCTTATGAGTATGCTGATTTACATCAACTAACAGCCCTTTGGTTTGAATATATGAAAGACTTAAAGGATTTTAGAAAAAAATTTATAGGCACTGCTTATCATGGTGAAAAAGATATAATTTTAAATAGCTTAATTGCAGGAGATGTACAAAGGCAACTGGCTGATAAGGATGTAAAAACAGCCAATGAAGTTTCGACTTATTTTAGTGAAATGAATCAAGTTTTTCAAGAAATGAAACGAATATTGAAAAAAGGCGGTCGTATTTGTTTAGTTATAGGAAATACAAATTTAAAAAATGTGGATATTTTAAATGCAGAAGTATTTGTGGAACAACTTCAAAGTTTGGGCTTTAAAAAGGATTCTATTATTAAAAGAGAGATACCCTCAAAAATTTTGCCATCTACTAGAGATAAAAAGACAGGTCGTTTTTCAAAAGTCGTTCATAAGAGAAAAGTTCTTGCTTATCCTACAGAGTATATATTAGTTTTTAAAAAATGAATACTATAGAAGAGCTTATCAAACTTTATGAAGCCCATAAAAAAAGACATGGAAAAAAAACTTATAGGCATATTTCCAGTATTCTTAAAAAAGCTAAAGCAAAACATAAGAAAAGCTTTAAAGGTTGGGATCATGAGCAATCATGGAGAGCTTTTAAAGGTAAAAATTTTGAAAAATTAGTAAAATATATTATTGAGGATCAGATAAAAAATCTAAATTTAGAAATTGTTAATGGAAGTAAGCTGGATAGAACAATAGAAGAAAACCTGCCAAAAGAGCTTGTCCAAGTAAAAAGAAACTTATTAATAGATTATGGGGAGTTTGGTTATCATTTGCCTGATATAGATATAGTCATTTATCGGTTAAAAACAAAAAAGGTGTTGGCTGTTGTTTCTGTAAAAGTTACTTTAAGAGAAAGAATAGCTCAAACAGGATATTGGAAAATAAAATTAAACAGTCAATATTTTACTAAGCATATAAAAACTTATTTTATTACACTTGATGAGGATGAAACTTTGCGTTTTAAAAAGCCAGCGAAAAAAGGGCGGGCTATTGCAGAAGCAGATACCCATGGAAGTTATGTTTTAAGTGAAAAAAGTATTGAAGAGAGCAAGATAGTAAAAGGATTTGACAAGTTTGTTGATGATTTAAAAAAGATATTAACGAAATAAGGAAGTAAAACCATGAAATTTTCTTTAAAGTGGCTGGATGATTTTATTGAGGTTCAGCCTTTTTTTAAAGACCCTGGCCAGTTGGCGACAGCTCTCACTCAATCGGGGCTGGAAGTGGATTCTTTTGAAGATCAAAAGGCTCAGTTTAAAAATATCGTAACGGCTCAAATAAAGTCGGAGCAAAAACACCCTCAAGCCGATCGGCTGACTGTCTGCCAAGTTAAAACAGATGCTCAAACTTATTCTATTGTCTGTGGAGCAAAAAATCATAAAGCCGGGGATAAAGTGGTTTTGGCAAAAATAGGAGCTGTTTTGCAGGGAGATTTTAAAATTAAAAAAAGCCGTATCAGAGGAGTGGATTCAGAGGGTATGCTGGTCAGCCGCTCGGAGCTGGGTTTTGATTCTAAAGAAGAGGGAATCTGGATTTTACCGAAAAAAACAGAGTTGGGAAAAAGCTTAGCGGAGCTAGAGGGCTGGAATGATGTTATCTTTGAAATTACTGTGCCGCCCAACCGCTCAGATTGTTTGAGTCATAAAGGCTTGGCTAGAGAGATAAGCGCTTTGTTTTCTATTCCTTTTTCTCAAAAAGAATTTTCTATTGAAAGATCAACGGATTTATCCATCCAGAAGTCTTTGTCAGTGGAGGTGGAGGACAAACAAGCCTGCCCTCGCTATTGCGCCTGTCTCATAGAGGGGGTTAAAATCCAAGAGTCGCCTTCTTGGCTCAAAGAAAGATTAAAATCTTTGGGTTTAAAATCTATCAATAATGTTGTGGATATAACTAATTTTGTGCTGTGGGACAGGGGACAGCCTCTTCATGCTTTTGATAGAGATAAAATTGAAAATATTAAAGTGTCTTTAGCTAAAAAAGAAAAGTTTTTAGCTTTAGACGAAAGCGAGCTGGAGCTGACAGAAGAAGACTTAAGCATTAGGGATAATAAGAAAGTTTTAGCTCTAGCTGGAGTCATAGGAGGCTTAGACTCCAGCATCACAGCTCAGACAAAAAATATTGTCATTGAATCCGCTTGCTTTGCTCCTGAAAAAATTAGAAAAACCTCTCGCCGTTTTGGTTTAGAAACCGATTCTTCTTATCGCTTTGCCAGAGGAGTGGACGCTTTTGAAGTGAAATCAGCCATGGATTTGGCCTGCTTTCTTATTCAAAAAGAGGCCGGCGGCCGGGTTTCAAAAGATTTTTATGACTTAAATTATTTAGAGAAAAAAAAACCTAAAATAAAAATCAGTTTGTCTGATCTGTCAGAAAGATTAGGTTGCTCTGTTTCCGGCGCTCAATTTGAAAAATGGATGATAAATTTAGGTTGCGAAGTTAGCTCTCACTCCTCCAACTTTGAAGTTACAGCCCCCTCTTACCGCTCGGATTTAAAAATTAAAGAGGACTTAATAGAAGAGTTTGCCAGATTGGAGGGCTATCATCAAATACC
>JAPPIY010000031.1:6476-11790 GCA_026914095.1 Oligoflexia bacterium | reverse complement strand
CCCCTGTAGGGGCCTCTACATGAGCTAAAGGGAGCCAAGTGTGAAAAGGCATTAGAGGGGTTTTAACCGCAAAGGCAAAAGCAAAGCAGAAAAACAATAAAGCCTGCGCGCTTAAAAACTGGTTGCCGATAAAAACAAAATCTAAATTGTAAAAATCCAGCAGGCTGGCTGAGATCTGGCCGGTTTCCGCTTTGTTCATAAGCATCATAGTGATCAAGCCTCCTAACAGAAACAAAGAAGCAAAAAAAGTGTAGATTAAAAACTTAAAACTGGCATAAACTCTTTTCTCTCCTCCCCACAGAAAAATCAGAAAAAACAAGGGCAAGAGGGAAAGCTCAAAGAAGATGTAAAATAAAATCCCGTCAAAGCTTAAAAAGACCCCATTGCTTAAAGTGACGAGACTAAATAACAAGAAAAAGTAAAGAGGGCTTTTTTGATTAAAGGAAAATAAGACAACTAAAGGAAGCAGGAAAGCGGAAAGCAAAACATACCAAAAGGACAACCCGTCCAAAGCTAAAAAGTAATTCACTCCAAAAAAAGGAATCAGCTCAAAAATTTCTTTCATTTGAATTTCAGGGCGGCTGGGATCAAAGAGAAAAAAAAGAGAGCAGGAAAGGAGGAATTGCAAACAGGCCCCGATAAGAGCCGTCCGGCTTAAAAATTTCTCTGGAAAGAGAAACAAAATCAATCCAAAAACAAGGGGGAAAAAAACGAGCGCGCTTAACATCTAAAATCTCAGGTTAAAAAAATAAGAATCATTGAAACTGTCAAACCTATAGTGAAATAAAGAGCATAAGATTGAATGTTGCCATTTTGAAGCTTTGAAAACACTGTCTTTAAGCTTAAAATTTGTGAAATTAAAAAGGCAAGGCTCTGGTTAAAAAAATTAATTTCAATTCGCTGAAAAGCCTCAAGGCTTATTCTCTTAAACAGAGTTTGGATATAAAGAACTCCTTTGGGAACAAAAAAAGCCGATTCCAAAGCAATTTTTAGAGAAGAAGGGATAGGGATTTTTTTGTTTGTTAGAAAAAGAAAAAAGGCTCCTCCTATTACAACTAAACCAGTTGCTGTTGATAACAGCATGACAAGAGCCTCCTGCCCTTTGGAGCCTTTAAAAGCTTGCGGAGAAAAATCTTTTAAAAGCTCATGTAAAATATGCGGAGGTTGAAAAGGCAGAAAGTCTGAGATCAAATGAGGGATTCCCAAGACTCCCGAAAGCGCAGTTAAAACAGCCAGAGCAATCAAAGGAAAATTTAACCCTGACTCTTCTCTATGAGGCTTTGTTTTCTGTTTTCCAAAAAACACCAGCGCCGTGAGGCGAGTCATATAAAAGCAGGTGAGAAGGCCTGTAAAAAAGGCTATGAAAAACAGAGCATAATTTTTACTTGAAAATAAAGACCATAAAATTTCATCTTTGCTGAAAAAACCAGAAAAAGGAGGAACAGCCATTAAAGCGAGAGCGCCTATCATATAGGTTAGATAAGTAACAGGGAGAGATCTTTTTAAGCCTCCCATTTTTCTTATATCCTGCTCTCCGCTTAAAGCGTGAATCACAGAGCCGGCGCATAAAAACAGCAGGGCTTTAAAAAAGCCATGGGTTAAAAGGTGAAAGATGCTGGCGGAAAAAGCCTTAACTCCTATGGCAATAAATAAATAAGCCAATTGAGAGATGGTGGAGTAAGCTAAAACGGATTTAAAGTCCCAGCTGTTACAAGCAATAAGAGCGGATCCCAGAGCGGTCATAGCGCCCACCCAGGCAATTCCCTCCAGAACTTGGGGAAATGCCATATAACAAAAAGACAGGCGAACCAGGAGATAAACGCCTGCGGTTACCATAGTGGCGGCATGAATGAGGGCCGAGACAGGAGTCGGCCCCGCCATGGCTTTTGGAAGCCAAAAGTAAAGGGGAATTTGAGCGGACTTTCCTGTCGCGCCTAAGAAAATAAGAATCGGGGCTAAAAATAAAGCGCTTGAGGAGCTGTAGGATTCACTTTTAAAAAGAGCGTTGATTTCAGAAAAATTAAAAGTTCCCAAATGAAAAAACAGGAAGAAAATTCCCAACAAAAAACAAGCGTCTCCTAGGCGATTTACAATAAAAGCCAACAAGCCCGCCTGCGTTTTTTCTTCTTCTTTAAACCAGAAGCCAATTAACAGATAAGAGCAAAGCCCCACCCCCTCCCAGCCGACAAAGAGAAGAGGAAGGCTGTCCGCCAAGACTAAAACCAGCATCATAAAAACAAATAAGTTGAGATAAGCAAAGTAACGAGTCAAGCCCTCTTCTTTGGACATATAAGAGAGGCTGTAAATATGAATCAAACTGGCGACTCCTGTGATAAGAAGACACATCAGAAGGCTTAAGGAGTCTATAAGGAAAGAGAAATTTAGAGACAAATTTCCAACTTTAAACCAGGGAAACAGATAAAAACTGGATGGAGCAAAGCCAGATTTTAGCGCATAAAAAACAGCGGTTAAAAAAGAAAACAAACAGGCAGAAACAGCGATTCCGCCCGAGAGTTTTTTATGGGGGCTGTTAAACCTCAAAGCATTGATAAGAAAGCCAATAAGGGGGGGTAAAATTAAAGACAACAACATAGCTATTCCTTTAAGAAATTGAGAGCCTCTATATCCACTGTTTTAAATTTTTTATAGACCCGGACAGCTAAAGCCAGGCCAACCCCGGCTTCTGCCGCGGCAATGCAGATTATAAAAAAGATATAAACGGGCGCGGATTCAAAACCGTAGATTTTAGCAAAGCTGAGAAAATTTAGATTTACAGCCCCTAACATTAATTCCAAGCTCATTAAAATGATGAGAAGGTTTTTTCTCATCAAAACCCCTGTCATGCCAATGAAAAACAGCCCTGCCGCCAAAAAAACAGGGAAAAAATTTTGTAAAGCTGAAAAAGGCTCCAATAGCATTTTTATTCTTCCTTATCTAATCTTGACAGGACGACAACACCGATAGCAATAACTAACAGCAACAGCCCTATCATTTCAAAAATTAAAAGATATTCTGTAAAAAGCTTTAAAGCAATTTGTTTTCCCTCTAAAAAGGAATAGCTGGGGTTTTCTCTGGGAGGGCTTGAAAAAGCCATGAGGCTGATCAGCCCAGAACACAGTCCAAAGAGGAACACAGTCCAAATCCAGGCTCTTTTTTTGAAAAAAACAAAAAGCTCATTTTTTAAATTAAAAAGCATTAGGACCATGACAAATAAGACCATGACAGCCCCGGCGTAAATAATCAACTGAAGCCCGGCTAAGAAAGGAGCTGACATGAGAAAGAAAAGCCCGGCCAGCAGAATCATGGATAGAGCCAAATTTAGAGCGCCCTTAGCGGGATTTCGGCAGAAAATGGTGTTGAAAGCCGTTAAGAGCAGTCCAGCGGAAAAGATATAAAAAAGAAATGTTTCCAAAAGACCTCTTTTATAAAAAAATAAACCAAGCGGTTAATAGGGCGTTAAACAAGGCCCAGGGAAGCAGTTTTTTCCAGCCTAAATCCATAAGCTGATCGTAGCGAAAACGAGGCAGGGACCACCGAATCCACATAAAAACAAATAAAAACAAAAAGAACTTTATAATAAAAACAAAAAACAAAACCAAGGAAAGCTTAAAGTCACTTCCTAAAAAATTCAATAGAGTTTCTTGGGAAAAAGGATAAGGGTCAAAGCCTCCAAAATAAAAAACAATCATCAAAGCGGAAGACACCATCATATGAGAGTATTCTCCAATGTAAAATAAAATGAGTTTGATTCCTCCATATTCTGTGTGATAGCCAGCAACTAGCTCGGCTTCCGCCTCCGGCAAGTCAAAGGGAATGCGATTGCACTCTGCAATTAAGGCGACAAAGAAAATTAAGGCGCCTAAAGGCTGATAAAAAACCCCCCAATTTGGAAGAAAAGAAAAAACAAAGTCTTTTCCCAACAAGGAAAAACTGAGAGGCCCGGACTGTTTTTCAATGATCTCTAAAAAGTCTAAACTATTGAACAAAAATAAAATCCCGACTAAAGAGAGGCTTAAAGCCAGCTCATAGCTGATATTTTGGGCCGCCGCTCTTAAGGCTCCAAACAAAGGGTATTTGCTTTCACTGCTCCAGCCTGCAATCAAAAGGGAGTAAGAGGCCAGAGAAGAGACTCCTAAAGCAAAAACCACAGCGGTATTTAAATGAAAAGATTGGAAGTAAAAGGTATAAGGCCCTAAATCAAAGCCAAAAAATTCAAAGGCAGGGACTTGGAAAGGGGCGGAAAAAGGAATGGAGCCAAAAACCACAGCCGGAGGAACAACAGCTAAAATCGGCGCCAGATAATAGAGGAGTTTCTTGTTCCCTTTAGAAAAATCTTCTTTCATTAAGGGTTTGACTAAATCCGCTAAAATTTGCAGTAAGCCAAAAGGGCCGTAGCGGTTAGGCCCCAGGCGGTTTTGCATAAGGGCGGAGACTCTTCTTTCGGCCCAAACCAGCAAAGGCACTAAACCAACCATAGAAAATAAAATGACGAAGATTTTTATGAGGTTGATAGAAATTTCAAAGAAATCTTTTCCCATTCTATTATTTCCAATCCAAAGCCTTGCTTTTGATTTCCCACCAGAGGCCAAAAATGAAAAGCAAGATAAAAATTCCCATGGCTAAAATTATTCCCAGAGCTTGTTCTGTCTGTAAAAAGTCTCTGTAAGCCAAAGCAAAGGGATATAAAAAGATAATTTCTATATCAAACAGAATAAATAAAATGGCTGTCAGAAAGAATTTGACAGAAATTTGTGAGTCTCGTTTTTGTTTAGGAGCCAAGCCGCATTCATAAGCGCTGGCTTTTGTTTCAGAGTTTTTATCTTTAGGGGCAAAGAAATAAGGAATAGCTATCAAAAAAAGACAAAAACCAGTACTGGCTAAGGTTAAAATGACAATGGGAAGCATGAAAATCTCTTTATTTATTTTTTACTCAAATTTTTGAGTAAAAAGCAAGTCTTAGATATTTTCTTTTTTTTTTACAGCTTTTTGCCGATAAGATAAGAGGTGGCTTTTTTTAAAAAAAATGTGAAAAACTCTATAGGTCAGGCGACTGTTGAGTATCTTTTGCTCATTGTGCTTGTGATTGCCCTTGCTACAGGCATTGGGGGGCCTTTAGGCCGCCATTTAACAAAATTTGCCGGGGCCTTATTGGGGCCTGAGGGCTATTATGCCTGCTTGACAGAAAAAGGCTTGCTTCCGGGAGACAGCAGAGCCTCTTCTTGCCCGGGCTTCAATGAAACTCTAAACATTGATGTTGGCAGTGGCGGCGGCAGTGGCAGTGGCGGCGGCAGTGGTAGCGGCGGTGGCAGTGGTA
>JAPPIY010000031.1:0-6376 GCA_026914095.1 Oligoflexia bacterium | reverse complement strand
GTGGCAACGGCAACGACGGTAACAATGAGGGTAATGGCAGTGATGACGGGAGTGGTAGCGGCGGTGGCAGTGGTAGTGGCAACGGCAACGACGGTAACAATGAGGGTAATGGCAGTGATGACGGGAGTGGGAAATCAGGATCTAGCTCTGGAAATAACGATAAAAATAAGGGAAAAACTTTTAAAGATTCTAAATCTAAAGGGAAAAATAAAAACTCTGACAGGCATAAGGCAGGCTCTTCTTCGGGTTCAGGCAGTGATTCTTTAGGTTTAAGTGAAGGAGGATCTGGAAGCTCTTTAGGAGACAGCTCCAACAGCCCAGCTTCTTTTTCCGCTTTTTCTTCAAATCTTTCTTCCAAAAAACGAAAAAAAAGGCGGAAAAAAAGAGCAGGCTCTCGTGGGAGGGGGCTTGGATCCGGCGATGAGGGCGGACAGTTTTCTGATAGCAATCAAGGCTATAAGAGGGTTCGCTTTCGTCCTCAGGGAGCGCAGGGTTATTTAGGAGAAGCTTACAGGCAGGAAGTCGAACAGGAAGAGCAAGAAAAACCTGTTTTTAAAGTGGCTAAAGCCTCTGAAAGAACAGGCTCTGTTGGAAGTGATTCAAAAAAAAGCCAATTGGCGCCAGATAGGAAACCAGCTAAAACCAGCAGTGCAGATGAGGAAATAAAAGGAGCGGATTTTTCAGTCTTTTTAAAATATCTTGTCATTGTGGCTTTAGTTGTTGTGATAATTATTGTGATCTTCTCTCAGGTGATGGAATACCAAAGCCGGGATTGAGAGGTTTTTTAAACCTGTTGCTTAAATTCTGTTTTATGTGATGTGATTAAAGCGGCCGCAAATATTCTGAAGGAAGAATCTTCATAAAAGCTATGAAAACAAGGTAAATGAGGGTTTTTTCTCACCGGCGCATGGAGCCATGCGAAACCTTTATGAACTCTTTTAATTAAGTATATAATTTTATTGAACAAAATTGTTAGAGAATGCTCTAGGCAAGTCAAGGGCTTTGCAGAGCCTCTTGAGCTTTTTTTAAGGCGGATTTGGTTTTTGCCTCTGTGAAAACAGAAGGCTCTCTTTTTTTCAGCTCAATGGCTAAGGCTTTTAAGCCTCTCATAAAGTCCTTGTTGCTTAAAGGGCCTAAATGCCCTATCCGCAGGATTTTATTTTTCAGCGCTCCCTGCCCTCCTGCTGTGAACACTTGATGATTTTCTTCCATGCTTTTTTTGATAGCCTCAGCGGAAGGGACTTTTATGGCTGTTAAAGCATTGGCCGGTTGAGAGGAAAAGAGCTCTAAGTCTAAGGTTTTACAAAAAGCATGACAGGCGGATTTAAGCTTTTCAGTTCTTAAAATTAGATTCTTAAGGCCTGTTTTTTGTATCAATTTTAAGCTCACTGACAAAGCTCGGATCAAACTGACAGAAGAGCTAAAAGCGGTTTGCCCTTCCCTTTGGGCTTTTTTTTCTCTGTTTAAATCAAAATAATATCTGGGAAGCTGAGAGCTTAGGCTTTTTCTCCAGGCTTTTTGAGAGAGACAGATAAAAGCGAGGCCAGCGGGAAGCCAAAAAGTTTTTTGTGAGCCGGCTATCATAACATCAATCCCCCATTCATCCATTTTGAGCTCCATAGCCCCCAATCCAGTGATAGCATCTACAATAAAAATCAGCTCAGGATAATTTTTTAAAAGCTTGGCGATTTCTTTTATAGGCTGTTGAGTGGCCGTGCTGGTTTCACAGGCTGTGATTAAAAGAGCTGAGAGCTTTTTATTTTGCTCTAAATGTTTTTTTATGTCTTGAATGGAGACCGCCTGTCCCCAAGGGACCTCTAGGACAGTCACTTTTAAATTGAAAGCCAGAGCGATGTCCCGCCACCTTTCGCCAAATTTGCCAGCGCAGACACATAATACTTCTTCTTGAGGGGACAGAGTGTTTGACAAGCTGGCTTCCATAGCTCCTGTTCCCGTGCTGGTTAAAATTAAAACATCCTCTTTTGTTTGAAAAATTTCTTTGAGCTTGCTTGAAACTTGTTTTAAGGTGTTTTTAAAAAGAGAAGAGCGGTGGTGCCATATAGCTTGTGAGAGGCTTTTTTGAACAAGGGGGCTTAAAACAACAGGGCCAGGCGTTAGCAGAAGAGGGACTGGCTTTAGTTTAAATATTTTATTATAAAACTTAAAAAAGCTCACAGTTTTTTTTTAGACTAAGAGACTAAATGTTTCAACAAATATAGAATTTTAAAAGAACAGAGACTACACTAAAAACAATGTCAATCGATCTTATGAAATGGTTAAAACAGCCGGCTCCCCTCCAGTCTTTATATTTTGTTGTGGGGACTGACCCCTTTTTTCTTTCTGAAATCAAGAAAGCCTTTAAAAGACAGATGTCTTCACATTTGAAAGATTTTAATCAAGACGAAGTTTCTGCTGGGGAGACTCCTTTAGGGGATATTTTAACCCTTTTTGAAACCCTTCCTTTGTTTTCGGAAAAAAGGCTCTTCTTTTGCCTGCAAGCGGATAAATTGTCAGATAAGGATTGGGGAAAACTGGAGCCGGCTTTATCTTCACCCAGCCACACTGTTTTTGTCTGTTTTTTTGAAAAAAAAGATGGAAGAAAAAAACGGTTTAAATTTTTAAAAGAAAAGGGGGTAGAGTTAAATGCAAGGCCCTTAAGAGCTTGGGAGCTGGCGCCTTGGTTGGATTTCCTTTCTCAAAAAGAATCGCTCCATTTTTCTTTGCCTGCAAAATCTCTTTTTCAAGAGTTAGTGGGGGCTCACTTAATGGAAATGCATATAGAGTTAAAAAAATTGAAACAGTATCTGGGAGGGAAAACTCAGGTTACAGAGCAGGATATTCTGTCCTGCGCCTCAAGGCTGAAGATAGAAAGCTTGTTTGACTTGACAACAGCTTTGGGAAATAAAAATGTTGTTAAGTCTTTAAATTTATTGGCTTTGCTTTTAAATCAAAATCAGAATGAAATAGCTATTTTATCTTTATTGGCTCGCCATATAAGAATTTTAGCTAAAATAAAGGGAGGGCAAAAGGAAAATTTAAGCTCTTCTCAGCTGGCTCAAAAAGCGGGGGTTTCCCCTTATTTTTTCAAGGATTATTTGAAACAAAGCCAGCTATGGTCGGAACAGCAGATAGAGCAAACCATACAAGCTCTTTTTTTAGCGGATAAGGCTTTAAAATCCTCAGCCTTGTCTTCCCATATCTGGCTGGAGAATTTTATCTTAAAGAGCTGTTCTTAGAAAAAGCTTTTATTTAAAGAGCTTAAAGATTCTTTTAAAGAGTTCAGCTCTTTTTCATCAATGGGATCGGGCTTGGCGGTTTCTAAAGAAAGTTTTTCTGGTTGATTTGACAGAGGCTTTGTTTTTTTCGCGCTCAGGGATAGGTTGGGGTTAAAAGGAGAATCTTGCTCTAAAAGCTCTAATTGGACTTGAAGCGCGGCTTTTAAGCCGGTTTTAAATTGCAGTTGGAGTCTTTTGAGATCGGCTATATCGCTATAAACAGTTTGCAGAGAATGGCGGGCCGACTGAATAAGGGATTCGGATTTGTTTTGGGCTTTTTCTAAAAGAAGTTGGGATTGATTTTCGGCTTCTCGCTTGATTTTTTCAGCCCATTTTTCGGCATTGGCAATAGATTCTTTTAGAATATGCTCCCTATCCCTATAATCTGAAACTAAGCTCTCTTTGTCTTTCAATTCTTTTTTTAGAGAAATATTTTCTTGAGTCAGGTGCCGAATCTGCTCCGCCAGCACATGAAGAAAATCTCTCACTTCAAACTCACTTAAGCCTCCAAAGGCTTTTTTTGAAAAATGTTTGGAAACAATATTGTCTTTTGAAAATTCCACTAAGCTTAATTTATCAAAAAAAACAAAAAAAGGAAGTTTTTAGGAGGAACTGTCGCTAAGCATTATAAAAGTTTTAGGATTTTTTTGGAGAGGATAGGGCTAAATGGATTTCTTTTAAACTCAGCTGGGCCTGCTCAAAGCTCAGCCTAAGAATGCGCTCTAATTCCAGCTCTCTCATGTTCTTTAGTCCTGCCTGGCTTACGCCTTTTTTTGAAACAATCTCTTGTTGTAATTCAGAAAAGCTTTTATCTGTTCTTTTTTCCGCCATGAGACTGGTTCCTAAAAAAGTTTTTAGACTTAGCTCTCTGGCTTGATCTTTTGTAAAACCTTCATCAGCCAGCCATTCCTGCCAGTATTCCATAAATTCTAATACAAAACTAGAGCCGCTGGCGCAAGCGACAGTGAGAGAATCCAACTGTTTTTCCTCTTCCAAGACTAAAGTCTGGCCTAAAGGGCTTAAAAGCTCTTCTACAAAGCTGTTTAAGCTTTCTTGTTTTTCTAAAGAGCAAAAAGGCAGTAAGCCTTGTCCCGCGCAGACATTTGTATTGGGCATCAAACGCGCCAGTCTTCTTGACCTTAGACCCCACTTTTTAAGCTGTCTAAAAGAAACCCCGGCTATAATAGATAAAACGGTGCGCCTTTTATCCCATTGAGGAACCAGCTCTTCAATGGCCTGCTGGCAGTCTTGAGGCTTTACACAAAGAAAGACAATATCCGCTTTCTCTAAAAGCTCTTCATTATCCAATAAAGCTTGAGCTTTTAGCTCTTTAGCCAGTTGATTTGTTTTTTTAGGGTTTCTTCCGCTGATAAAAATGTTTTGAGCTTTTATATTTGAGCAGTTTAAATAGCCTCTTATAAGATTTTGAGCCATGGAGCCAGCTCCCAAAAAAGCCAGTTTTAGGGAATGAAAAGACAGCATTTCTCTGCTGAGATTAGCATAAAAAAATAAAATCAACAGCTTTTATCTTAAAACTTAGGTTTTTTGTAAAAAAAGCCGATAGGTTTCTTGAAGAGGCGAGGAATGTCATTTAGTTTTTTTATACTTCTTACAAGTTTGGCTTTAGCTTCTGGAGCGGCTTATATTTTAGTTTCTGTAATTTTGAAACAGGGAGATGAAGCGGAAGCTCTATCCTGGCTGGACGGAAAGGAGCCTGAGAAATCCAAAGCTCCTTTTATTCAAATGTCCAGGCCTTTAGTTCATAATTTCACCTTAAGCTATGTTAAAAAGGTAAAAAGTGAAAAGTACAGGAAAAAAATACAGAAAAAAATCCGGACAGCTGGTTTGAGCCGAGAGCTCAATGTGGATGAGTTTATCGGATTGCAAATTTTATGGGGCCTGGCTTTCCCTCTCTTGTTTTTGGTTTTTAATATTACGCTTTCTTTGGGCTTCCCCCCTCTAACCGTTTTTTTGATAAGCGGAGTGGGCTTTTACTTTCCTCATGCCTACTGTAACAGCCAGCGTAAAAAAAGATATTTTTCTATTATTGGGGATTTGCCTGTTTTTGTTGATATTTTGGCTCTCAGCACAGAAGCGGGCTTGGACTTTATGGGCGCTATACAAAAGATCATTGAAAAAGCGCCTAAAGATTCTGTTTTAGCTGAAGAGTTTCACACGGTTTTAAAAGATACTAAACTCGGCCAATCCCGAGCCGAGGCTCTTAATAGTTTGGATGAAAGGGTTGATATTCCTGAACTGACAAGTGTTGTTTCTGTCATTAAGGATGCGGATGAGACGGGGGCCAGCATTGCAAAGGCTTTAAAGGCAAAGTCTGAGCAAATGAGATTTGAAAGGTTTGCCAGAGCCGAGGAGGCCGGGGCTAAAGCTTCACAAAAGATTCTTATCCCTATGATGATTTTTATTATACCTGCGGTTTTTATTGTTGTTTTTGCTCCTGCCGCTTTTCAATTTATGGGGGGATCTTAAATTGTCTAAACTGTTCAAAAAAGAGAAAAGCTTTTTTATCGCCGATCTGATTCCCGCTAAAAGCCTCAAACAAAGAATACAGGGTTTGACTTCTTACTCTCATTTAAAAGAAAAGGAGGCTTTTTGGATTAGCGCCTGCCCCAGTGTCCATACTTTTTTTATGAAATTTCCGATTGATGTCGTTTTTACGGATCGCCAGTTTAAAATTGTAGCTTTATTTTCAGAAGTTCAAACTGGAAAAATTTTGTTTGGAGGCTTTAAGAGCCGGAATGTTTTTGAGATGAAAGCGGGGCAAATTTCAGCCTGTCGGCTGAAAAAGGGAGATCTTTTGCATGTGGAGTCTTAAATTTTTATCAGGACCTAAAGCTGGTCAAGAAATTCTTCTTCAAGAGGGGCTTTTTGTTTTAGGGCGTGAAGAGAGCTGTGAAATATCTGTCCCCTCTGCGGGAATTTCAAAAAAACACGCTCAAATCAGCTTGAAAGAAAACCGACTTTTCATTGAAGATTTAAATTCCAGCAATGGAACTTTTTTTGAAGGCAAGCAGATTAAAAAAAAGCGGTTACAGTCAGGGGACCGAGTGATTCTATACAATGTGATTTTTGAAGTTGAGAGA
>JAPPIY010000134.1:9888-12107 GCA_026914095.1 Oligoflexia bacterium | reverse complement strand
CTTCTATAGTTTCTAAAATCACAGGCTTATCAAAGGTTGAGATCAATCAGTTGAAAAAGACAAAATATACGGATCGAGTTTGAATTTTTCAGCTGATTAAAGGTGAGGAATAGGATAAGAAACCATCGTATTCAAAACATTAAGAGTTATAGGATGTGAGAGGTTTTTTTCAGGTCTTGTTTGAGATAGGAAAAATTTTCACTTGTGTTGAATAATTTTTCTAAGGAAGATTATACGCCATCATTGTCTTTCTAATCAGTTTTTTCTTTGTGATTGTCCTATCTTCTGTTTTACTGGCCGGAGTGGCTTAAAAATGAATGTAAGGGGGAGGGGGATGATATTTGTAAGAAATCAGCTTATACCGATCGGGTTTGAAATTTCAGAAAGAATGTGAGTATTATAAGCCCTCGCAGAAATATTCATATAGAATTGAAAAATGCCAGTCATTTTCAAAAAAGGATTTCCAACAAAGTTTTAGAGGCGATGTCAGTTTTCAGGAAAAATGAAAGATGATGAGGGAGAGTTTTTCTGTCCGCTAAAATGGAAATAGCCTAAAGATTGACAGATGCAGAATTAGGGCAGTTGAGTTAAACCGATCTTTTTTTATGCTCTCTTCTGACAGTTTATTTATTTTCTGTTATTGTTTTTCGCTTTTGCGGGCTTGTTGATGGGGTATTTAAACTGAAATAAGAAAAATAAGGGAATTATATACTTAAACCAGCGAATAGGTTATGAAAGCCTTTAAATACAAGAGTTTTTCAGCTTTTATAAAAACATAAAAAGACAAAAGAATGTTATGAAACGGCTGTCAATTTGAAATTTTATCTTATTAGGCTGTGTTATAAATATATAATTCCCAAAAATAATAAAATTTCATAGTGATCCATTTAATTATGCCTATTTTTCATTAAAATCCTTTATTTACAAGGCTTTCTTTTAAAAAGCAGGGAAAGGTAATCGGGGCAGAATCTAAAAATAGTTTGAAAGTCCTGTAAGTAATTTGATTGACAAAGAGCCAAAAAGCTTTATCATCTTTAGAGTTATGTCTATTAGAAACAAATCTTTTACCAGTGTGGATAATCTCAGTGATGAGGATATAAAAACGATTTTTCACCGAGCGGATGTGTTTAAAAAGCTGGGGGCTGAGAAAAAATCATTTAAGCAGGCTTTTTCTTTAAATACAGAGCAAGACTTAAACGCTCTGCTTGTTTTTATAGAGCCTAGCACCAGAACCCGCATCAGTTTTGAAATGGCCTGCAACAATTTAGGCATTCATCCTGTTTTGTTTTCCGATGTTCAAGGCTCCAGCATTGTGAAAGGGGAGAGCTTGGAAGAGACTTTTAGAACCTTGAAATTTCTCAACCCCTCTTTGATTATTTTGCGCTATAAGGGGAGCCCTTTTCAATTTGATGATACCGTTCCTGTTGTGAATGGCGGTTTTGGCTCTTACGAGCATCCCACTCAAGCCCTTATAGATGTTTTCACGATTCAATCCGCGCAGGAAAAAGCGCAGGGGCGGAATGTTTTAATTTTAGGGGATGTTTTGCATTCGCGTGTTAGTAACTCCAATTTAAAATTACTCAAAAGGCTGGGGGCCGAAGTCGCTTTTTGCTCTCCCTCCAGTTTATTTCCTAAAGATGATTTGTGGAAAGGGATAAAGTGTTTTGAAAATATCAATGAGGGATTGAAATGGGCGGATGTTGTGATGTGTCTTAGAATACAGCAGGAAAGGCATGATATAAGCATTGGCTTGTCCTTGGCGGAATACAGGGATCAGTATCATTTGGGGGCGGAGCAGTTAAAGTTTTTAAAGGAATCGGCTGTAATTTTGCATCCTGGCCCTTGCATTTTTGGAGTGGAAATGAGTATGGATGTCTTAAAAGACAGCCGCAGTTTTATAAGCGCTCAGGTGACTAATGGAGTGTTTATTAGAAGCGCTGTTTTGTCTTTGGTTTTGGATTTTAAATGGACTTTTGATTGATGGTTTTACACCAATCCTTTTTAAGTTGTTTTATTTTATTTGTTTTGTCTTTTCTTGGAAGACGAAACTCCCATAAAAACGGGAATCTAGATAAAATTTCAAAACAGGATCGGTTTAACTTAAAGTGAGAGAAATGTGACGCCAGGCGCTTTAATACTTGAAACAGGGGAAGTTTTTAAAGGTTTGTTATCAGGGGATTTCACCCAAGCGGGTGAGGTTGTTTTTAACACCTCTCACA
>JAPPIY010000134.1:0-9878 GCA_026914095.1 Oligoflexia bacterium | reverse complement strand
TCTCACAGTGGATATGAGGAAATAGCCACAGATCCCTCTTATTACAATCAGATTTTAGTTATGACGGCTCCTTTGCAGGGGAATTATGGAGCGGATTTAAAATTTTGGCAGTCCGAAAAAATTTGGATTAAAGCCTTTATTTGTTTAGAACTGCAAAATAGCCAGCGAGATCAACAGTGGCTGAAAACACTGACAGAGCATAAAGTTCCTATTTTGTCTGGCGTGGATACTAGAAAGCTGGCCCTTCGTTTAAGAAGAAAAGGGGTGATATGGGGCCTGGTGGCTCCTCTTTCTCAACAAATTTCAGTGAGACAAATTATTACAAAAGAGCAAGAGAAACCTAAAGACTGGACCAAGTTTGTTTCTGTGTCAGAGCCTAAAGAGTTTAAAGGAAAAAAGAGAGCAGGTTTGAGAATCGTGCTTATAGATTTTGGCTTTAAGAAAAATATTTTGGAGGAGTTGTTAAAGCGATCTTCTTCTGTCTGTCTTTTTCCCTCCAATAGCTCCTTTAAATTGATTCAGGACTGGAAGCCGTCCGCCGTTGTTTTATCTAATGGGCCGGGAGATCCCAAAGAGGTGAGAGAGGGGACTAAGCTGGTTAAAAAACTTCTAGGCTTCAGGCCCATTTTTGGCATTTGTATGGGGCATCAAATTTTGTCTCAAGCTTTAGGGGGAGAAACTTATAAATTAAAGTTTGGCCATCGGGGAAGCAATCATCCCATACAGGATAAGCTGTTGAATAGAATTTATATCTCCGCTCAAAATCATGGCTATGCTGTAGATCCAAAAACTTTGCCAAAAGAGATTTTGGTGAGTCATGTTAATTTGAATGATCACACTGTGGCTGGAATATTTTCCAAAAAGCGCAAATGTTTGTCTGTTCAGTTTCATCCTGAGAACAAACCAGGCCCCACAGAAGCGACTGCTTTGTTTGACTATTTTATTAAAAATTTAGTGAAGAGGGGAAGATAATGCCTCTTATAAAGGGATTGAATAAAATTATGATCATAGGGAGCGGCCCTATTGTGATAGGGCAGGCTTGTGAGTTTGATTATTCGGGAGTTCAAGCTTGCAAAGCTTTAATGCAGTTAGGGTTAGAGGTTGTTTTAGTGAATTCTAATCCGGCAACTATTATGACGGATCCTGAAACAGCGACAAAAGTTTATATTGAGCCTTTAAAATTGGATTATGTGAAAAAAATTTTAGAAAAGGAAAGACCTTCCGCTTTAATATCCACTTTAGGGGGGCAGACCGCTCTTAACTTGTCTGTTGAGTTGGAAAAAACAGGAGTTCTTTCTAAACTGGGAATTAAACTTTTAGGCGCGGATTTAAAAGTGATTCAATCTGTTGAGGATAGAGAGCAATTTGTCCAGCTGTTGTCTAAGCTGGGAGCTCGTTGCGCTCCTAATGCTATGGTGAGAAATTTTAAACAAGGATTAAAAGAAATTGAGAAGATAGGCTTTCCTGTTATTTTAAGGCCCAATTACACTTTAGGGGGCGCTGGAGGGGGGGTGGCCTATTCTAGGGAGGATTTTAAAATTAAATTGGCCTTTGCTCTAACAGAAAGCCCTTCCAGTGAGGTTTTGATAGAGAAAAACCTGTTAGGCTGGAAAGAATTTGAATTGGAAATTATGAGAGATAAAAAAGGCGCTTGTGTTGTCGTCTGCTCCATTGAAAATGTCGATCCCTGTGGAGTGCATACGGGGGACAGCATCACTGTGGCCCCTCAAATCACTTTATCTGATCAGGCCTACCAAGAGATGAGAGAGGAGGCTTTAAAAATTATTGAAGAAGTGGGTTTGGAAACAGGAGGGGCTAACATACAGTTTGCTGTTCATCCTCAAACGGGAGAAAGAATGGTGATAGAGGTTAATCCCAGGGTGTCCCGCTCTTCGGCTTTGGCCAGCAAAGCCACAGGCTTTCCTATTGCAAAAATCTCTGCTTTGTTAGCGGTTGGATTTACTTTGGATGAAATACAAAATGATATTACGGGCAAGACTTTGTCTTGTTATGAGCCGGCTTTGGATTATATTGTTACAAAAATTCCCCGATTTGATTTTGAAAAGTATCCGGGCTCTGAAGGTGTTTTAAGCACTCAAATGCAGAGTGTGGGAGAGGTTATGGCTATTGGCAGAACCTTTAAAGAGTCTTTTCAAAAGGCTTTAGTTTCTTTGGAGAAATCAGAAGTGAAAGCGGGACATTCCTTTGATGAGAAAAAATTAACTTATCCCAACAGTGATAGAATTTACTATATTTTTGAAGCTTTTAGGCGAGGCTATACGGTGGAGGCTCTCTCTCATTTAACAGGTATAGATTCTTGGTTTTTAGAGCAGTTTGAGGATATTATAAAAATGGAAAAAAAGCTTTTGCAGAGCGCTAAGCCCTGGTCGGCCAATTTGATTCATCAAGCTAAAAGGTTTGGTTTTTCAGACAAGAAATTATCTGATTTGTTAAATGTAAAGGAAAAGGACATTTATAAGTTTAGAAAAAAGACAGGGCTTTTTCCCTCTTTTTATAAAGTGGATACCTGCGCGGGGGAGTTTGAGTCTCAAACCCCTTATTATTACTCTACTTATTGGGGACAGAGGGGGGAAGGCCAAAAAAAACCGAAAAAGAAAACGGCGCTTTTAATTGGAAGCGGGCCTAATCGTATTGGGCAGGGGATTGAGTTTGACTACAGCTGTGTGAGAGGGGTTGGAGAGTTAAAAAAACAAGGCTATGAAGTGGCTCTGATTAACTCTAACCCAGAGACAGTTTCAACAGACTATGATACAGCGGATCAGCTGTTTTTTGAGCCGGTCAGTTTAGAGCACACCAGAGAAGTTTTAAATTTTGTGAGTCCTTATCGGGTGATTGTTCAGCTGGGAGGGCAGACGCCTATTGAGCTTGCTGGCGCTTTGCATAGTGAGTCTTATAAAATTGCCGGCTCTTCTGTGAAGTCTATAGACTTGGCTGAAGATAGAGGCCGTTTTGTCCGTGTGTGCTCCCGCTTGGGTTTTAAAACTCCCCGTTCGGCTTTGGCTGAAAATTTAGAAAAGGCTTTGCAGGCTGTCCAAACCATAGGCTTTCCTTTGATTGTTCGCCCTAGCTATGTGTTGGGAGGGCGGAGAATGGAGGTCATACAAAATAAGGAAGAGCTGAAACATTACTTTACAAAATACTCCCAATTTTTTTCAAAAGCGAGGCCCTGTTTAATTGATCAATATTTAGAGAGTTTTTTAGAAGTGGATGTGGATATGGTGAGGGGCCAAGATTGGGCTGTCATGGGAGGGATTTTAGAGCATATTGAAGCAACGGGAGTTCATAGCGGAGACAGCATGGCTGTTTTGCCTCCCCAAAGGCTGAAAAAGGAAGTGGGGGGAAAAATAGAGAGGTTGAGTTTAGCTTTAGCTGAAGAGCTTAAAATATTGGGTTTCTTGAATTTGCAACTGGCGATTCGTGAAGATGAAATTTATATGCTGGAGGCCAATCCCAGAAGCTCAAGGAGTGTGCCTTTTATCAGCAAAGCCACTGGCCTTCCTTTAGTGGATTTAGCTATAAAAGCCATGATGGGGCAGAGAAAAAAGGAGCTTGCGGGACAGTTAAAATCGTGGAGATCATTAAATAATGTTTCTGTAAAGGGAGTTGTGTTTCCCTTTAAAAAAATAAAAAAGACGGATTCCATTTTAGGGCCTGAAATGAAATCCATTGGAGAGGTTATGGGGCGGGGAGAGGATTATCCAACCGCTTTAACAAAGGCTTTGGTTTCAAGCGACTTTCATTTCCCGGAAAAAGGAGAGATTTTTTTATCTTTAAGAGATAAAGATAAAATGTTTTTACTGTCTCATATTCAAGATTTGATGAAAGCCGGTTATACTTTTTCAGCAACAGAGGGAACGGCGAACTTTCTAAAGAAACATGATATTCCCTGCGTGTATGTTAAAAAGGTTTTGCAGGGCCGTCCGCACTGTGTGGATCGCATCACTTCGGGGCGAGTGGTTTTGGTTTTTAACACCACTTCTAAAAACTCTTCTATCCAGTCCAGCTTTAGCATACGAAGAAGCTGTATTGATTATAATATTCCCTGTTTGACAGAAGCGCATGCCATTCAAGCTTTTATAGTGGCTTTGATTGAAAAGAAAAAGAATGAATGGACAGTGACAGCTTTATAGAGGTGGTTTTTTTAAAGATCATTTCCTTGTTTTTTAAACTTTAGATTGTCGGTTCTGAAAAAACCCTAGCCTATTGAGATTATTTGTGAGTTTACGGCTTTAAAAAGTGTTGTTTTTGCGCAATATTTTAAATTTGTAGTATATTGACTACAAAAAAAAATTGTAGTATATTGACTATATGAATTGCCTTAAATGTAAAAAAAACATAAAAAAAGCCAGTTTTTATGGATTGCATGCCAATTGTTTTATGGATTGGTTTAACTTATCTCAGTTTCTTGAATTTAGTGATCTGGATCCTAAAAACAATTATACAAGCAATCACTCTATAACTAAAATGAAAAGCTTTTATCATGGTCAATATCGCAAGTATTCAGCTAGGTTAAATTCTATACAATATATTTTAAAAGTTCAAGAGCCTCAATATCCTGATTTGCCGTCTGTAGAATACCTATGTAATAAAATAGCTGATCTATTAAACTTACAAGTGCCGAAATATTATCTCATAAGGTATTCAGAAGAAGATGAGGTTGGTAGCAACAAGCAAGAGCTTTTGACATTTGTAACAAGAAATTTTACTCAAGACTATGTTGGAGCTTTACACCACATTTATAAATTTTTACCAAAAGGAAAAAAACATTATAATTGTGAAAATATCATAGGGGTTATTAAGGAACAGACTAAAAGCTTAAATGATGTAGAAAGATTTGTTAAAATAGGACTCTTTGACGCTTTTACAGGAAATAATGATCGGCATGGGAGAAATTTGGGAATTATAGATACAGGGAGAAGCAAAAAGTTGGCTCCTATGTATGATAACCCTTCTTATTTTGGTGTAGAGGATGAAAGACTTTTGATGGCTGATTTCAATATTAGCTGTGCTATTAGAACTTCTACAGTTAAAGGGCCAAAACTTTTGGATTATGTCCAAGAGTTTAAAAGCTTAGAGCTTGGAAAGGTTTGTTTGAGTTTTATCAAAAAAATAATAAACAAATATCCGTTAATTTTGACAGAAGTAGAGAATTCTGAAATTTCACAAAATAGAAAAAAAGCTTTTATCAATTTTTTATCTGCTCGTTTGAAGGATTGCAAACAGTCAATAGAAGAAGGTATTTAAAATGTATAAAGCTGTAGATGTTTATTTAGAAAGGAAGAATACAAGGCAGTATGTTGGCAGGTTGCAAATTGAGGAAAGAAAATTTGTTTTTCAGTATGATAAATCTTATTTACAAAAGGACAACCCTATATCATTAGGGCCTGATCTTCCTCTGCAACTCAACAAACTTAGCTCTTCAAAGTTGTTTCCATCGTTTGCAGATCGCATTCCCTCTAAAAAAAATCCCGCATATAAGGAATACTGTTTGTCTGTTGGAATCAGCCCCTTTGAGACAAACCCCTTAGCATTGCTTGCAAAGTTAGGGCAAAAAGGCCCCTCTTCTTTTGTTTGCGCGCCGGTTGAAGAGAAGCAATTTTTGTCAAGTGAAGACTTAAAACTCTTTCGAAAAAGCCTTAAACTTTCTATTAGGGAGTTTTCTGATCTTTTTGGAATTTCTTCTGCAACAATTTACCGAATTGAAAATAATAAAACAAGCGGTAAAGATACTTTAAAAAAACTAGAAGTGTATTATAAATCTCCTCAAGCTATTTTAGAGCAAATAAAAATCACAGGGAATAAAATAAATGAATCTAAGAAATTTTTTATTGAGAATCTTTTAAAATCAAAAATAATAGAAAAACAACAAGTGCCAATAGGGCCTTTTACAGTTTCTTCTGAAGATATAAAAAAATGCAACCCCCAACAGTTTGTTGAACTTATAAAAAGATTAAGTTTAGCAGAATGTTATCAATACAATATTCCTCAAAACTCGGTTGATTTTTCGTCAAATATTACAGCAAAGGACGGAGGACAGGACGGCCTAGTGAACTGGTCCTCTCAAAGTCAAGCTCCTGCTTATACAAATTATTTTCCCAATCGCTATAATTGTTTTCAGATTAAAGCAAGCTCTTTATCTCCTAAGGAATGTAAAAAAGAAATTCTTGATAAAGATCAGAAGTTAAAACCTGCTTTGGAGAAAGTGATAAAAAAAAGAGGAGCTTATATTTTATGCTCCACTCATCTTGTTTCAGGAGTTTATCTTACAGCTAGAGAAGAGGCTATTTATGAAGAGATAAAAAAAGCGGGTTATGATCCCGATCTTATTCAAATCAAGTTTTATTCTGCTGATAAAATCGCAAACTGGCTTAACAAATTTCCCTCTTTAGCTGTTTGGTTTTTAAAAGAAATATGCGGTAAAGAAAAATATCCTTGGCTTTCATGGAAAGAATGGAGTCGTGAAGATTTAGATTATAGATCAGAGTTTATGTTCCATGAGGTATTGAAAAACAAACAGAAAAGAATCTATAATATCTTAACTGAGCCAAGAAAGACAGTTCATTTAGCTGGCGCTAGTGGAACGGGAAAAACAAGACTGGCCTTAGAGGCTTTTCGTCCTATCTCAAATGAAACTGCTGTTGATTTGTCTCACTTGGTATTGTATAGCTCTGCAGAAAATTTGAATACATTTCATTTAAGAGAGTTAAAAACCTTCCGCGTTATTTTGGTAATAGATGACTGCTCTTTGGAAAAAGCTGAGCCGTTTCATAAAATAGCTGTTCAAGAAGATTCTCAATTCAGCCTATTAACTATAGGAAATGAAGAAACAGAGCAAGGCCTTCAGTATATTATTAGACAAATAACAGAAGATGTGACGAGGCATATCCTTAAATTAGAGCCTGATAAAGAGATTACAACAAAAATGCTTTTAGTCAGTCAAGATATTAGCAACAAATATCTTGATCCAGAGTATCATATTTTAACTTCAGGGTTTCCTCTTATGGCAACACTGTTGAGGGATGTTGATCCTATTCATTTATTGAAAGATGATATACCAACCATAAAAAAGAAAATGCTTTGGAGGAGGGCAGAGCCTGATAAAGATGGAGAAAAGGTGATAAAAGCCTGCTCTTTATTTGATACAATTGGAATAACCAATAATGAAAATATGAGATTTAGCTCCACTAGAACCAGAGGAAAAGAAGAGGCTGAATATATAGCTGAAAAAATATGCAATCTGGATTATGAAACTTTTTATGAAAAGATTCAGTTTTTCAAAAAGAAAAAAATCATTCAGCAGTATGGGGACTTTATACAAGTCCGCCCTAAGCCCTTATCGGTTTGGTTGGCCAGTGAGTTTATAGAGCAAACCCCGCCGGAAATTTTGACGAAATGGCTGACTGAAATGAAACTTTCTTCAGAATCTCAAGAATTATCTTTAGAAGATAAAAAGCAACTGGAAGAATGGCAAAAAACCTTATCAGATAAAAAGAGAAAGGAATTTAATAAATTCCAAGAAGATCAATTAATTTTACATGATCTAAGAGACTCTTTTTGTAAACAGTTATCTTATTTATCTTCTTATGAAACAGCTAAAAATTTAGTTAAACAACTATGTGATGAAATAGGGATTTTTGGAAAAAAAGAAAATCTCTGCGCAAAAGGGGGTTTTCGCTGTTTATATCATTTGGTTGATTTAAACCCTGAAGTGGTATTACAAACTCTTGAAAGAATTTTTAGAGATAAACAGGTAGAAGAACTAAAAGAGCTAACTACAGGGGTTGTTTCATTAACTATAGGAAAAACAGTTTTTCCAGAACTGATTTGGATTTTGCAAAAATTAGCTAGAGAAAAAAAGCTTTATTTACGAGCAGGAAGACTGCTTTTAAGACTTGCGGAAATAGATATAGATTCTTCAATGCAATCACAAGCCAGACAAGTTTATGTAAATCATTTTCAGCTTTATCTATCAGGAACTTCAGCCTGTCCAAAAGAAAAATTTAAAATTATTGAAGAAATTAAAAGTTCAAAATCTATAAAACAAAAAGAAATTGCTATAGAGGCTATTAATGAAGCTATGCGGATAGGAGGCTGGACTTGTTCTTCAGACCTTATGAAAACAAACAGTGATAAAAAATACGAACATTATCAGCCAAAAACCTATAAGGAAGAGCGGAATTATTTTCGCGTAGCTCTTGATCATCTTATTTATTTTTCTTCTGTAAAGGAAAGCAGTCAAGAAATTCAAAAAAAAGCTTGTTCCATAATTGCTGGCAATTTACGATCTCTGTTAAAACAAAACCTGTATAAACCAGCTAAAGAGGCTATTAAAGCCGTTGTTTCTGTTCATGGCTCTCATTGGCCTTTAGCTAAAGATAGCTTACTGAGATTTTTAAAATATAATCCAAAAATAACAGAAGATAATAAAAAACAAGTTAAAGAAATGTTAGAGCTTTTACAGCCCGGACCAGACTTGAATGAAAGAATCCGCTCTTATATTACAGAATGCCCTTCTGATATTTTATATAATAAAAGGAAAAAGCAGGAGACTAAAAAATATGATAAGTGTTTTAACCAGTTAATAATCGATTTTGCAGATCTTATTGAAAAGGGAGCCTTGTCAAATATAGAGTCTTGTAAATCAGCCAGATCAAATCAAGATAAAAGTATATGTTCATCTGACTTAGATTTGAAGAAAATAATTCCTGAATCTAAAAAATCTGTCATTTCTAAAAAAATTGTCATTTCCGCAAAAGCAGGAATCCAGCCAAAACTTGAAAAGCAAGTGAAAGCCTTAGAAACAGCTTTTAAGCTTTTATTTCATGGAGAGCAGAGAAATACTTTTTCTTTTGGAGAAAAATTGGCGGAAAAATTAGAAAACCCCTGGAAGTCTGCGTTTAGTTTTCTGTCTTTAACAGTAAAATGGAAAAATAATGAAAATTTTAACCCTATTTTTTTATCAGGGTTTGTTGCAGGGCTTAAAAATTGTGACTCTAATAAGACAAAAAAGTTTTTAGATCATTTAACAACTGAAAGTGATCTGGCAGATTTTTTGATCGACACTTATAACTATATCCCTTTGCAGGATCAAGATATAGAAAGACTGATAAATGTTATACATAAAATAAATTTAAAACCAACTGATTTGAGAGAATTAACGGCAGGGCAAAGGTGTCAATCAGTCAGTCCAAAACTGATAGAAAAACTGATTCTTATTTTAATGGAAAAAGGAGTGGATTACTCTTGGACTGCTATTCAAATATATAATTATTATGTTTATAATAGAAGTTGGGAAGAAAAAAAACAGCTTCTGTCTGTTTTATATAAACTTCTCACTAGAGATAATTTATTTTCAAAAAAATATAATGTTAGGAATGAATATCTTTATGTAGAAGCGGTGGAGGATGTTTTAAAGTCTGAATATAAAGAGCTTTTTTCTAAAAAGTTTCTATCTCAAATTTTTAATTCTGAAGTGTCTATATTTAATTTTGCTATCAGTGATGATGAAATCAAGGAATGCTGTAAAAAAATAGTTCAGACATGTCCTGATATATTTTTACAAGAAGCAACAAAGTATATAGATAACCCTAATGTAGATTTTATATTTAAGGATGGATATTCTTCTTTTCCTTCAGAGCTTGACAGTAAAAATAGCCTTTTCTCTGATTTGCCAGAAGATTCAATTAAAAAATGGTGTGAAAAAGCTCCCAATAAAGTTCCGGTATTTTTAGCTAGAAGTATAAACTTATTTGATAAGGATGGCAGTCTTTCTTCTTTGTCTAAATTTCTTTTAGATGAATATGGAGATCAAACAAAACTTATAGAGGCCATTTCACTCAACTTGGGAAATTTTTCAT
>JAPPIY010000314.1 GCA_026914095.1 Oligoflexia bacterium | reverse complement strand
ATAAGATTTAGCTGAAAGCCTTTGGCTTGAAATCTTTTTTGTTGATAATACTGGCGCTGTTTCCTGTCGCTCTAATTACAAACAAACCTTGCTTTTCCGCATGTTTTGTAGAATGCTCATCTGATCTTAAATAAGCAACAGCTCCATATACTGTTTTTTCCTTATACTCTGGCTTCCATGTTGTGAAAGATCTTAGTTTTTTTGCAAAACGCTCAATGTCTTTTACTTTTAAAGTGGTTTTTACTTCTACAAGCACAACTTCTTTTCCATTATCGGCCACAATATCAATTTCCCAATTTTGGCCTTTATACTCTCCATGCATGTTTGAAGAGCTGGAATCAACATCTATGCCTCTTTCATTAAGCAACTTTATCAACTCGCCTTCTACAAGACTTTCCATAAGCTTGCCCCATTGAGTTTCAAAAAGCTTTTTGGCTTCCTTTAACCCTTTATTTGTCTCCTTAATTTGCTGGCCTGTTTCAGCAAAAAGCTCCTTAATTTGCTGGCTGTTTTCCTTGATTTGCGCATCTGTTTGATTTTGACTGACACGCAATTCTTTTATGTTTTTTTGAGTCTCTTTTATACTTTTTTGAGTCTCTTTTATAAGACCCCAAATTTCTTGGACAGCTGGACTTGTTGCTTTCATTTTTAACTCCTTGAATATATCAATACTATACTATAGATATTTTTTAAAATCCATAACAAAAGAAGCTCTTTAAAGCTGGTTTTCATCTCCACGATAGCGACTCAGAAAAGCCCTTGTCTCCGCCAGAATGCTTTGACGCTCCCTAGGGAGGCATCCTCTTAAATAAGATTTAGCTGAAAGCCTTTGGCTTGAAATCTTTAATATGCTTCAGTAAAGAGTTTTAATGAAAAACAAGCGCAATAAAGTCAGTCACTATGTAACTTAATGATAGGCAGACACAATTAACTAGGCCATTATGGAAGTTTGGAAAGCTCTTTTTAATAAAAAAGCCGCTCCAAAGAGCGGCTTTTTTTAGATTTCATTTCTATTTTATTTATAAATTAACCTAGATCGTGACAAAGGTCAGTCACCCAGTCGTCTGAAATATCACCGAAATTTTCAAATTCACCATCGTCATCTCCAAAGGTCCAGCCACTGGAATTTATATCATTAGTAGCATCTCCGCCGGCAGCGCCAGGATTTGTGGCATTTACCCCATTTTGAATGATGTCGTCAATATGATCCTCAAAAACGGGGTAATCCAACCATTGCTCCATAAAATCCTCATCAATACCCTTTCCAATTTTGCAGTAAACTTCAAAGCAATCCTTGCTGACATCTTCATCTTTACAATCACTGTTTTCATCATTGATATAGTCCATAAACCACTCAATCACCATTTCATTTCCTGAGTCTATAGCAACCTCCATTAACTTGTCCCTTTCTATTTTTTGTAAAAAAGGCTCATAAATGGTGCTAGAACCAAAGTTACCATTGAGGTTTTTCAATATAGCCGTAAAAGTTTTATAATCGTTATCCTCTTTTTCAAAAATTTTCGCAATGTTCTCATTATTGATCATCCAGTATAAAAACTCTTTAGTTTCACGGTTGTTCCAGTCGTCAACCAGATTGTCCAAAGAGGAAATAGAAACATTCAGATAAACATCAAAATCTTCAGCGTCAATATGAGGCAAGTCATCTTCATCCGGCTCTTTCAGAAATTCCCAAAGCTCAAAAAGCACTCCAATTTGAGCGACCGTCAATTCCTCACAGTCATCTCTATCTCCTATTCGCCTATACATCTCTTTACACTGCTCTTTACATTCATGGTCCCGATCCTCATCCTCACAGATATTCCCGCTTCTTCTGCTTCGGGAACGATCAAAGACACTACCTCTATTATCATCATCATCTTTTCTTCTGTCATACTCTTCATCTTCTCTTACTCCTGAACCATCGTTAATGCCTGGCCCTTGAGGCGGCACGCAACCCACAATAAATCCCAGTAGTAAAACTGATGTTATTAATTTAAAATTATTCATTTGAACCTCCTGTTTTCTTTTTAATCGGCTGAACTCATTATATTCTTAATTTTTTTTATTTTTTATAAAAATGCTGAAAACTGGGCTTTTAGCTTGTTTTTTTTTTGAAAATTAAGTCTTTTTCACACAATATCCAACAAATTAGCCTAATTTGTTAGACAGTTGCCAGCTTTCTAATTATCCCGTATCTTTAATAAAAGTTAAAAACAAGGGCGAGTTTGAACACAATGCAGTCAAAGGCTGTGTCAGCTAAAACTGAATTTTTAACTCCTTAATATTAAAATTTGAGATAAAATCGTTAAACAGAGTGTTAAATTTCACAGCAGTCCCTTTGTTTTTTTGGGAATTAGTAGGTTGCTATGTTAAATTTTTCACTTATTAAGGGCTAATTTAATGAATTTTTTACACATAAAACAAATTTGAGCTTAATTTTTTGCAAAAAAGAGCTGTATGTGCTATGATTTCCTTTCATAACAAGAAAGGAGACTATAATGCAGTCAATATTAAAAGTGGGAGATAAGGCCGTTTATCCTGGACACGGAGTTGGAAAAATCATATCTATTGAAGATAAAGACATTTTAGGGAGCAAGCTGACTTGTTATTCTATGGAGATCATAGAATCAGGGACAAAAATAATGATACCTAAAAATAGAATGGACAAAATAGGCGTCCGTCCAGTCGCTTCAAAACAAGAGGCAAAAAAAGTGATGAATATTATCTCCGGTGAAAAAATAAAAGAGAAAAAAACAAAATATGCCGGAAAAAACTGGCAAAAAAGACATCAATCTTATATGGATAAAATCAAAACAGGCTCTATTTATGAAATTGCTAAGGTCATAAGGGACCTTAACAACATTAAGGAAGACAAAGAATTGAGTTATGGAGAGAAAAAGATGATGAGCAAAGCAAAAAATATTCTTTATTCTGAATTTTCCTTAACTATGGATAAAAAAGATTTGCAAATTTTATCTAATCCGAATTGATAAGTGTCTGTTAGAGTTCGGTTTGCCCCTAGCCCCACAGGCTATCTTCATGTAGGTGGAGCTAGAACAGCTCTTTTTAATTACCTTTTTGCAAAAAAACATCAGGGCGCTTTTATTTTAAGAGTTGAAGACACAGATCAAGATAGAAATCAAGAGCAGGCTCTTATTCCCCTGTTAAACAGCTTAAAATGGCTGGGCTTAGATTGGGATGAAGGAGTCACAATTCAAGAAAAGCTTATAAAATCCAAAGGCCCTTATGCCCCTTACCGCCAGAAAGAGCGGCTGTCCATTTACAAAGAAAAAGCCTTAGCGCTCATTAAAAAAGACAAAGCCTATTATTGCTTTATGAGCCATGAGGAAGAATCCGAACAAAAGCAAAAAGCGATAAAAGCAGGGCGGTCTTTTAGAGTTTTCAGCCCTTATAGAAATTGGACTTTAAAATCAGCTGAAGAAAAAATACAACAGGGGCAAAAATTTTGCATACGGTTTAAAACTCCCGAACAAAATCAAAACTATCCGTTGGCAGATCTGGTTCGCGGAAATCTGAGCTTTCCCTCCGACAGTTTAGGCGATTTTATTTTAATACGAAGTGACGGCTTTCCTGTTTATAATTTTTCCTGCGCTGTGGATGACAGCTTAATGAAAATCAGCCATATTTTTAGAGGAGAAGAGCATTTGTCAAACACAGTCAAGCAACAGCTGATTCAAAAAGCGCTGGGCTTTTCAGCTCCACAAGCAGGGCATCTCTCTATTATTTTAGATAAGGATAAAAAAAAATTAAGCAAGAGATCCGGATCGGAAAGCGTCCAGCATTATAAAAAAGAGGGGTATCTGCCTTCCGCTTTAATCAATTTTTTATCTCTGTTGGGATGGAATCCTAAAACGGAGAAAGAGTTTTTTTACAAAAAAGAGCTGATAGAAAGTTTTAACATTGAGGGTTTAAACTCTTCTTCCGCTGTATTTGATGAAGATAAACTTTTATGGCTCAATGAAGAGCATATAAAGAGCTTATCGGAAGAGGAGCTGGCGCAGGCTTTAATGCCTTTTATGAAAAATTTTCAAACAGAAATATCAGAATTAAAACGGTTAATCCCCGCTCTTCGCTCAGGTTTTAAAACTTTAAAACAGTCGGCTCAAATTCTGAATCTGTTTTTAGAGGGAGGTTTTGAAGTTAAAGAATCGGCTCTTGAAGTCTTAGGATGGCCAAGCAGTAAAAAATTGCTTGAAAGCTGGCTGGATTTTTTAAAGAAAGCCTCTAAGGATTATTTAACTTTAGAGGAGTTTAAAAATTTTCAAAAAGCAGTTCAAAAAGAAAGGGCCATAAAAGGCAAAGAGTTTTTTATGCCTCTTCGTTGCGCCTTAATGGGACAGCCGGAAGGAGTGGAAATCAAACTCTTAGTGACGCTGTTGAGTAGAGACAAACTTATAAAAAGAGCGGAAACCGCTTTAAAGCAAACTTAAACAGGATCAGCGCAATTGGAGGTTTAGAACAATTTAAAGTCAGTATAACAAATCCCTAGTTTACAGAACTCAAATACCTAGCTACATCTTCTTTTTTATTAGAATGCGCCAAGTCTTTAGCTGTTTGACCTTGACTTGTTTTTCTGTTTTTTTGAACTCCATTTTGTATAAGAAGCTGGACAATATCAAGATTTCCCATAGTAGAGGCGTAATGCAGAGCTGTCCAGCCATGCTCACTGAGTTTTTCCAGGTTAGCTCCCTTTTTAATAAGAAATTTTACAGATTCTAATTCCCCCATAAAAGCGGCCCAGTGCAAAGGAGTTTGGTTGAAATTACTGCCTTCATCTATTTTTGCGACCTTAGACAAAAGAAAATTAGCAACTTCGGTGTGTCCCTTGAATATAGACATATGAAAGGGAGTAAATTTAAAAACAGCTGTTTTAGAGCGAATGTCATAACCTTGCTGAATCAATTGAGAGACTTTGTTAAGATCTCCCTTATAAGAGGCTTTGTGAAGCTCTGTTAAGTTGCCATCTTTCATAAGATCTTCAGTATAAGCCTGTTTTGGATTAGCCTGAACTCTTGCAACTTCTTTCTTATAACTGCGAAAAGTAAGACCTATTAAAACAACAAAAACAATTCCTATACCTAAAAGAATTTTTTTGAAACTCATATTATCCCCCTCTTTATAATTTATATTCGGTTTTTAATAAGAAGGACTTTAATTTTTTTTTATTTGCTAGTTAATTGTGCTTGCGCTTCCCTCAAAGCCTTTATTTACATAGTTTGAGGGTAAAAATTAACTTGACCATTTATCAGCTCTTACAAGTTGGCTACCGATAAGAATTTCTTATTAAAAATGTTTTCATAATTAAAAAAACAAGGCTTTCGTATAGGAAGCCTCTCAAGCCCATTCTGATAATGAATAGGCATAGCTATAACTTAATATAGCAAAAACTATAAAACAGTCAAAAAAAAATCTATGCGTGATTTTTTATTCAATCAGTAAAAGCGCAAGCTTGATTTCATGAGTGAATTTCTTGGATTTTGCAGGAAACTGCGGGCTTGAGAATGATATTAGAGGAATTAACGGGATGTGGGACACTTTTTCAATAAAAATTAACAGTTGGTTTTTTGGTTAAAATGAAAGCCCTTGCTTTCGGGGTTTGTCCAACAGGGCTGGGACAAATCAGTCTCCATTTTTCTATTATTTAAGGCTTATCTAAAGTGTCTTTTAATGGATTCCCGCTCCCGCCCCGTTTTCACGAGGGCAGGCTTTCGCGAGGACAAGTTTGCAGGAAGGACTGCTTGTTTGGAAATAACTGGCAAATCTATGCAAATTGGCTAAAAGTTATCACACAATGAGGGACAGTCTCATAATTCACCTGGCGGCTGAGCAGGAGAAGGCTCTGAAGATGAAACCTCACTGTTTGATGATAAGACTTTTAAAACCTCCAGCTCTTTATCCAAAGAAGAATCCCCTATTTCTTTCATCTCCTTTTCAAAATAAGAGTGAAACTGTTTGAAGAGTTTTTTATATCCAGAAGAAACAGAAAGCTCCATGGATTGCCGCTCCCAGCGGCCCAGTTGATAAACTTCATCGGTTGGGATGAAAATACCTTTTTCTTTATAAAGAGATTCAAAATTCTCTGTTGTTTCCTGTTTAGGTTTTCGCTCGCGCAAAATCCAGTTTTTGATGAGATTGGCATAACGAACCAATAAAAGCCCTTTGCGAATGCCTGTATTGTCATAAAACTCTGAGCTTTGTTTAAATTCAAATTCAACAGAATGGCTGTTAGCTGTTCCTTTTCTATCCTTATAACTTGCAGTCAGCTGAATCTCAGAATCTGCCGCTGGAGATATTTTTTCTAACTGAAGCAGAACAATTCCTCCGCGGGTTTCATCATTCGTCCTTTGGGAAGGGAATAAAGTAGCCACTTTCATAATTTCACCAGTGGCTGAATCCGCTGAGGGAGAGCCATAAACCTTTTTAATTTTAAATCCAGGGGCTTTGACTTTTAACTCCAAATCAAAAGCCAAGGGCGTTACCATAAAATCAAATTCATCATCTAATCTTTTTTTAAATTCCAAAGGAGAATGAGCTGCATAATAATTAGCTCCTTGTGTTTTATTGATAAACTCAATGAGCTCTGTGTTAAAATCCACTCCTACTCCTATAAAGCTGGTATAAATTTTTCTTTCAGAGTTTGCCTTCACCATATCAAGCAATTCTTCCTCACCTATCATTCCCGTATTCGGCTGAGCGTCTGTCAAAAAAATGATGCGGTTTTCAAATTCGCCGTCAGTTTCCTCTTTAAGGCGATCTTCAAGTAATTCTGTCGCTAACTGCATTCCAGCAGACATATTAGTCCCGCCTTCCGCTGACAGATTTAAAATATGATCTTTAATATTTTTTAGATGGATGTCTTTAACTTTTGTAAGTGATTTCCCTAAATGAGCTTGATTTTCAAATAAAACCACCCCAAAACTGTCTTCTGGCTTTAAATGATCCATTAAAGCCACAACAGACTCAGAGGCAACTTGTAATTTCGTTTTGTTTAAGTCCTCCTCTTCATTTTCTACAAACAGCTCCTTTTCACTGGTTTTGTCAAATAACTCTTTCTTCCTGTGTTGATCGTAATAATAGCGATCAAAGGCCCCATCCATAGAGCTGGAAATATCTATAACAATTACAAGATTTAATTTTTTTCGGGAAAAGTCCTCTTTCTTAATGCCGGAGTTCAAACCCACGGAAAGGAAATACTCTTCTTTTTGAGAAAAAGGATCTTTAGAAACAGCCGATGTATAGGAAGGGCAAAACAATTTTTCACAAGCCTCTGTTTGCCCAGTGTCAAAAAAATAATCGTAAAAAAGCCCCTCATAAGTTATATCTGTGGGAAGTGGGAGAAATTGATTGGCAATATTTTCCCGAAAGTTATTTATATCTTTAGCTCCCCCTACAGAAAGCCCTACATTCTTCTCATAATAGATGGAAGAGGGTGAATATCGAGATTGCTCACAACCGACAAAACACATCACAAAAGCAAAGAAAACAATAAACAGCTGATTTTTTAACATAGAAACCTCCTTGGTTTTTAAAATAACTCTTTCGTATTAGAAAATTTTACTCATGTCATCTTAACAATCCTTAATTATTACTTAGTTTGAATTTTTCAGCTTTTTCTGGGATGACAAAAAGCTTATGAGTAAAAATTATTCAAATAAAAGCCTTAAAATTCCGGGAATTATACGCTTGACTTCCTAAAAATTGGATAAGAAACCATGATACCGTTTTATTTTACTCAAAATCAGAAAGCTGTTTCTTAGCCTATTTTCTAAGCTATTTTAATAGTTTATTTTAGGAAGTTAAGCGTATAATTCTTTACTTGCGTTTTGCCACAAAGCAACCTCTAGTCGCAGTGTAGCCTCGTGGAAATGAGGGCCGAATTTGCTTTAGGCCTTTTTATTTGGGAATTATATAGTGATCCTGTTTAGGTTTTCCAGTCTGACCGTCCTTCTCGCGAAAGCGGGAATCTCTCACTAAAACCGGAAAACTCACACCTGATCACTATATAGTGATTCTGTTTAGGTTTTTCGGTCTGACTGTTCAGCTTTCTCCCAAAAAGCTGAACTCCCGCGCTAGCTTACCCCCATGAAAGCTTGTCTTCGCGAAAGTGGGGACGGGGGCGAGAATCTCTAACTCAAATCTGATCACTATATAATTCAGCTTTTACAAGCTTTTTATATTTATGAGACAGCTTCTATTTTAAAAACAACAAAATATTTCATTTGAAACTTAAAATCTTTTTGGTAGTCTTGAGCCAATGAGCGCGCAAACAAAAACAGAATCTGTTTATTTAATAGATATAAGCTCTCTCTTTTTTCGCTCTTACTATGCCATCTCCGCCAAAATGACAAATGAGAAAGGCCTGCCGACAAATGCTCTTTATGGAGTGTTAAAGATGATTGAGCAGTTGAGCCGAAAGAAAAACCCTGACTATATGATCTGTTGTTTTGACACAAAAACAGCTAGTTTTAGAAAGAGCCTCTACAAGGAGTATAAAGCCAACCGATCGGAGATGCCGGAAGATCTGGCTGTCCAAGCTCCTTATCTTAAAACTATGATGAATAAACTGCTTATCCCCTGCTGGGAGCAGGAGGGCTTTGAAGCTGACGACTTAATTGCCTCTTTAACTCCTTGGACAAAAACAAAAAATTGGAAGACTTATATTGTAAGCGGTGATAAAGATTTTGCCCAAATTGTCGATCACAATGTGTTTCTCTATGACACAATGAAAGATGTTATTTATGATCCCAAAGGCGTAGAGGAAAAATGGGGGCTGGCTCCTTCTCAAATGCGAGATTTTCTAGCCCTCACAGGAGACGCCAGCGACAATATACCGGGAGTGAAGGGGGTTGGCCCCAAAGGAGCTGTTCAGCTCTTAAAATCTTATAAAAATTTAGAAGAAATTTATAATAACACAGACAAGCTCAAGACAAATTTGAAAGAAAAACTGTTGGAAAATAAAGAGCGGGCTTTTTTATCAAGGCAATTAGTAGAATTAAAAAAAGATATAAAATGGGATAAAAATTTATTTCAAAAAAAATACCAAAAGATTTCTGAATTTCCCCAAGAGAACAAACAAGCTCTTAAAGATTTTTTAGAAGAATTAAATTTTAAATCTTTTTTAAAAAAGCTTTTTTCCATCAAAACAGAATCTCCCAAACCTTTTCAAGAAAGCTGGCTGGGCAACTCAGCGCCTGCTCAAAACACAACAGCCCCCTACCCTCTTTTAAAAGGAAAACAAGTTTCGGCAGAGGAGTTTAAAAGATCTCTTGAGCCTTATGCTCAAATCCATATCGGGCATTGGAACTCTCAATTTTATCTGGCAGGCAAAAAAACTTGGGTTCTTTTAAATGAAGAGCAATTAAAAAGCCTTTCTGAATTTTTAGATTACAAGTGGGTTCGCTATATAGGGCATGACTTAAAGTTTTTTTGGAAGATATTAAAAGTCAAAAACCCTGTAGCCGAATGGGATTCCCTGCTGGCCGGCCACTTGTTAAGCTCGGCTCCCAGCCCTTCCTTAAAACAATTATTTCGCGCTTACTTGAATATTCCAGAAAGCAGTTTTTTAAATACAGCTCAAACCCTATATCAAGAGCAAAAACTAAAAGAAGAGCTGTTAGAGCGATTGGAGCGGGAAGGCATGTTGCCTCTTTATAAAGAGATTGAGCTGGCCTTGATTGTTGTCTTATATGAAATGGAGGAAAAAGGCATTTCCATTGATTTAAAAGAGATTGAAATACAGTCTCAAACTTTAGAAAACGATCTTAAAGAATTGGAGTTTCAAATTCACAAATTAGCTGGAGAGGAGTTTAATCTTTCCAGCCCCAAGCAATTAGCCGAAATTTTATTTGAAAAACTAAAGCTCCCTAAGGGAAGAAAAACAAAAACAGGCTATTCCACAGACAGCCATGAATTAATAAAAATAAAAAAGCTACATCCCATTCTGCCCCTTTTATTAGAGCATAGAGAGCTTTTTAAATTAAAAAGCTCCTACATAGACAGCTTAATCGCTTTAAGAAATAAAAAAACAGGCCGTATTCACACGGAGTTTAAACAAGCCGTAACAACAACAGGGCGGCTTTCCAGTGTGAATCCCAATTTACAAAATATTCCCATCCGCACAGACAGAGGGCATTTGATCCGCAAAGCTTTTATAGCAGAGCCAGGCAAACAGTTAATCAGCTCGGACTACTCCCAATTGGAGTTAAGAATTTTAGCCCATATTACAGGAGATAAAAATCTGCAAAAAGCTTTTGAAGAGGGTTTAGACATTCATGCCATGACGGCCAGTGAAATTTTTAATACGCCCTTAAAAGAAGTGTCTTCAGACTTAAGGCGAAAAAGCAAGGCTGTAAATTTTGGAATTGCTTATGGACAAGGGGTTTATGGTTTAGCGGAGACGCTGTCTATCCCCAGATCGGAAGCTAAGCAAATCATAGAAAATTATTTTAAAAAATTTAAAAAAATTAAAGACTATATTGAAACTGTAAAAGAGGAAATACAAAAAAGAAATTATGTCAAGACTCTTTATGGACGAAAAAGATTTTTTAACCCAGAAGATTTAAGACACTCCCGGCTGAGAGCCAATGTAGAGCGGGCTGCTGTCAATGCTCCTTTACAGGGGACAGCCAGCGATTTAGTAAAAAAAGCTATGATAGAATTAAATGAAAGTTTGTCTATTCCTATTTTATCTCAAGTGCATGATGAGCTTTTATTTGAAGGGCCTGAGGAATCTCTGCAAAGAGAATCAAAAGAGATTATTTCTATAATGGAAAAAAATGATGTTTTAAAAGTCCCTTTAAAAGTGAATTTAGCCGTTGGCAAAAACTGGTTCACTGCTCATAGTTAGCGGGATTTCACATTAGGATAATTTTAATCGCTTTGTTTTAGCTTTATTATTGCTCTCCCAAAAAGCTTTCTGTTAAAGCTTATTATTGAAATGATCGCAAAGGACAGAGATATGTTAAATAGGCTCTTAATTTCTTTTTCCAAAGGGTTTTTTGAGCCGTATCTGCTAAGCTCACAGCCTCCCAGAATAAAAGGAAGCTGTTTTTTTATTTGCTCTCTACCCGTTTGCTTTCCCGCTTTATAGAGAGTTTTTTTATTATACCGATCGGGTTTGAATTTTTCAGGTTCCAATTAGACTCCCACTTCCGCAGGAGTGACAGAAAAGAGGAAAACTCTAACAAGATCAGTATAAGATATAGAGTTCATTAAAAAGAGGGCTTTAATAAAAGCCCTCTTTTTTAATTATGAAAAAAATTAGCGAAAGAAATCCACTCTTTGGGAATTATCGCCAACTATTATTCGGACAGCTCCCCTTTTCCAGCCAAGTCGCGCCTTTTACCCACTTCTTGCGGTCGATAGCTGCAAAAAGTCCTTCAGGTAAATAGGTCATAACTATCCCTCTTTTTTCATATCCATAAGCGCATTTGTCATCATACTTACAAGTATTGTCCCTTTCATTGTAGGGTCCGTGAACCTGATCAAAACGCCCATATCTGCTTTTACCCATCAACACAGAAGTGACCTGAGATTGGCCCGCATATTTCGAGTATTTATATGCAACAAGCGCGATGCGAAACCGTTGTGGCTTATTCGGTTTTTTTGGATAAACTTCAACACAGATTCGCGGTATCCCCAAATAATGCTCTCTCGTTTCACCACTACGAATTTGCGCAAGTCTAGGATTATCTACTAATACAGATTCTACGATGTTCCCAACATACATGCTGCTGGAATGGCTGAGTCATCCCAGTTTGTTTCCGCAAAGACTTCAGCTGGAAAGACTAATGCCATCGCAATTGCTACGATCATTGTTTTTATTCTCCCTTTCATCTGGGAAAATTCTTTGTACTTTTTTATCATTTTTACCTCCTAATTGGTTGTTTTTGTTGAACTCTATAAGTTTATTACAGATTTTTTAAGAATGTCAAATATACTTCTCATTTTTTTTAGAAATAAAAAAAACAGCTCTAAAAACCTGTTTTTTTCGGAATTATACGCTTGATTTCTCAAAAAAGCTCCAAAAGCCTCTAAATACAAGAATTATATACATGACTGCGCTTAGAGATTTTAAAACTACTGAAATATCAATGGTTTTAAGCTATTTATCAGAAAT
>JAPPIY010000176.1 GCA_026914095.1 Oligoflexia bacterium | reverse complement strand
TAAAATCAACTCTCTTAGACTTTAGAACTGATCAACGGACGAACTCAGGAATAAAAAAAAGAATTATAGAAATAAATAAAACTTCTTTTTTATAAAAAAACCTAAGCTCCTCATAAAAACTTTTAAATAAATTATATTTTGTTTGTATCATAGATGTAATTCAAAAGCTGTTTTTTAATTAGAGAGATAATTCAGCTGATTCCACATAGTCTTCTAATTGGTCAATAGCCTCTCGCTTTTCTTGAGCAGAAACTTCAGCTCCTTCTTCTGCATACATTTTTTCAAATTTTTTTAACCTCTCCACAATTTGCTTGATTGTGGGGTTTTGAGCTTTTTGGACATGACCATAAGTGAAATCCACTTGATTCCTCAAATCCCATGGCAAATCCCTGTATTTTAGCTGAATTGTTTTTTTCTTTTTTGGCATTCTGTCCCTTCCTTAATTTTTCCAATAAAAAAGCTCTTTTATTCTACTAGCATAAAACATTTAGACAAGTAAAAAACAACTCTGACAAGTCTGCATATTATGTCTTGAAAGCTCTCTGCATTGTATTTAC
Organism: Oligoflexia bacterium; assembly: GCA_026914095.1. Lineage (GTDB taxonomy): Bacteria > Bdellovibrionota > Bdellovibrionia > Bdellovibrionales > UBA1609 > JACOND01. Next base: position 11,695 of record JAPPIY010000176.1, on the reverse strand, counting down.
TAAATATATAGCAAATATATTTCCATACCTTATAAAAACAATAAAAGAGAAAGATTTCACATATAACACAAAGTGCTTAAACTCATAAGGAGAAAAATACCTTCATCACCTAAAACTCTGTTTTCTCGCTAAATATCAATAAATTTCACAATTTTTAAGAAAAAAATGCTCAAAAATTTGACAAAGTTGTCCGTTTATTATTTTTTTCAGCTCTTATTTTTTTTTAATGATTTTCCAGTGTCCTGTTTTATCAGAACCAATTCTTTTAATATATTGGGCTGTTTTTAATTTAGAGAAATAATTTTCAGCCGAGCGTTTAGTGATAGATAGTTTTTCTGCTATTTCCTGAGCGGTTATATCGTGGTTTTTATATATCAACCAAGCTGTATTAAGAATATTTACACCGAAAATAGACCGAAACTCATTGATATTTACACCGAAAATAGACTGAAATTCACTTTCGTTTATCTTGAAAAGAAGTTTATCTTTATTATAAGCTTCTTTGTGTTTCTTCTGTTTTTCTACCAACCTCTTGTTTGTTTTTGCCAACCCAACTTTTTTAAAAGTGATCCTATAAAACAAACTATTATCTCCATATTCAATTTTGAGCTTTACTTTTCTTTTGTGATTTTTAATAGCTTCTTTAATACGGCTTATCCCTGTTCCAGCTTTTTCTATGTAATCAACTCTGTGTAACATAGAAGCAATTAACAGGTTTCTAGGGATACTTTCTGTTCCAAACCTTTTAGGATCATATCCTTTCGGTAAGCCTCCAGGATTTCGGATTTGCACTCTGTCTTCAAAAACTTCTACTGAAACAGGAACTTCTTCTGTAAAATAATCTCTATGGCAAACAGCATTTATAACAGCCTCCCTTAAAGCTGACTCAGGGTAGTCATGGATTTCTTCTCTTCTTGGTTTTCCTGTAATAACATACTCTGTATTTGTATGCTTTTTAATAAAACTTAAGGCATTCTCAATATTATCAAGAAGACCCCATTTGAACATAATCCAACAATTGAGGAACTTTTTGAATCTCATCCACAACGACTAATGACTTTGATTTTAACAAAGAAAGCTCCTCCCAAAACTCATGAGGCCGAGAGCGAAACTGGATTTCCAATTGAGGCTCTAGCAAATCAAAATAGGCTGTCGCTTTTAATTGATTAAGCAGATAAGTTTTTCCTGTCATACGAGGGCCTATAAGAAAACATGAAGATCGCAAAGCTTTGAGGTCAATTTCCCTTTTATACAGTATATTGTTATTTATGCTCATAAATAACAATATACTGTATAAAACGCTTTTTGTCCAGCGCTTTAAACTCTATGAATAAAACATTTTTTTTATTATACTGAATCTTGTTTGAGTTTTCATGTATTTTCCCTTCTATAAAACCATAAATTTTTGGAAATTTGCTTGATTTAGCATTGTTCCCCTATTTATTCCATTTTTTAGAGGTTTTTTCTATTCTATTTGGTTTTGTATTTTGTCCTGATTGATCTTCCAGATAAACAGCTTAAAACGCTTGTATTTTCTTAGTCTGAAGATTCTTATGCTAAGTCAAGCGTATAATCCCCCCCCTCGAATTTTCAAACAGAGTTGGTATAACAGAGAAAAATACAAAAGTTTTTTCAATATTTTATTTTTTTAACTCTAAAAGGCCGGCTCTTAAGATAGAAAGAGCTTGATCCAATTGCTTTTCCTCCACAACAGCGGGAAGCAAAAATCTCAGCCTTTTAATATCCCCCTGTCCGCAGGAAAAGCAAATCAATCCCTTTTTAAAAAGAATCTGCAACAGCTGGGACACTTGATCGGGCTGGCTGGTTGCGGGAGTAGCTCCCCACATCAAACCCCAACCCTCTATTTGTGAAAGCAAAGACTCTTTTTCCAAGACTTCTAACCGCTCCTTCCAAGCTTGATGTATTTTTTCAATACGGCCTTCTTTAATATAAGTTTCTAATACATTTAGCGCCGTCAAGGCGGAATGAAGGCTAGAGCTACTACTGGAAAAAGTGCCCGAAACCAGCCCTGGCTTGGGGTTATACTCTTTGGTCCATAAACTGGCAGACATTTGAAGGGCTTTGCCAATGGTGCAAACATCTACATATTCTCCTAAATTTAATTTTTCAAAAGCAAAAAACGCGCCACTCCGCCCAAAAGTCTGCACTTCATCAAACCATACGGCTATTTCTTTACTTTTACAAAACTCTAAAAGAGGAGCAAAAAAATCCCTTGTAGCTAGAAAACAACCGCCATCCCCCTGCATAAGCTCCATAATAAAACAGGCTATATTTTCTTTTTCCGCTTCCCAATGCCGTTTTAAAATCTGCAAAGCTTTATCGGGATTGTCTGGACAAAAGGGAACTCTTAAAACCTCATTGTAAGAGGGAAGCCCTTGTTTGACAGAGGGGTTGTCTGTAATCTCACACATCATTAGGCTTCGTCCGGCAAAAGCCCTTTCAAAAGCCAGTATTTTTCTAACCCCCTGTTTTTTTTGGCGAATCACTTTTAAAGCATTCTCATTAGCCATAGTGCCTGAAGGCGCCAGCCAAGCATAAGACAGCCTAGAGTTTTTGCCGGCAATTTCTATTAACTTTTCCAGAACTTTTAAATAAATCGGACCCATAAGCAAATGCCCCTGCTGGACAGTGTCTTCTAAAGCTCCTTGAAGAGCGGATTTGATAAGCTCAGGATGAGAATGGCCTAAAATGTGAGGCCCAATGCCGCAGACAAAATCCAGCTTTACACTTCCGTCCAATAATTGCACAAGAGGACCATGACCAATGCCAGCGCTCAAATAAGGATAATATAAGGGGCGTCCCCTAAGCTCCGCTATAGATTTTAGAAAATGACTGTATTCTTCTTTCTTACTTGTATCAGGAGCTTTAGGCTCAGTGAGACGAAGAGATTTTTCTTGAATTTGAGCCGTTATCTGCTCAATCAAAGCTTGTGTCATTGTTTCTAACTTTAAAAAAAAATAATTTTTTTTACAATCTTTTTTTAGAATCTGTCAGCCCATCTATTTGATGGTTAAACTGCGACATTGAAAAATGCCGTTTAAAAATTGATTGATACTAATCCTGTTTGAATTTTCCTCCCTTTTGTCACTCCCGCAAAAGCTTGTCCTCGCGAAAGCGGGGACGGGAGTCTAGTCGGAACCGGAAAACCTAAACAAGATCAGCATATACTAATCCTATTTGAAGTCTCAAGTATAGAAGTCATCCCCAGCCTAATCAGCATTAACCTTCCAGTGTCCAATCAGATCAGTTTTTTTGACAATTTAGACAATTATTTTGGTGTTCTGAAATTTTATATGTGATGACTGTTGCTTAAAATCCAGTGTCTATCTACTCAAGGTAGGCAATTATATCTTCAATCTCTTCCCTAATGTCTTCATCTAAGCTCTGATAGTTCAACATTTTCTTAAGCAGGGGCAGAGCTTTCTCTCTTATCCTGCGCGCTGAAGACAAGGAAAAAACCCTGAGGACTTAATTCCGTTTCCAAAAAGGGAGCTTCTCCTCTCTCCCAACCTTGAAGGCTTTAATTCCCCTTCCTCCCATCCAAACAGCTGGGCCTTAAACTCCTTCTTAGAAAAAGGGTCTGCGCTTTGTATTTTAAAATCTTCTTTAAGTGAATCAGCGCTTCATTGCTCTTTTACAGTCAGAAAATAAAAGAAAAAAGAAACTTGATTTATTACAAGTTAGGGGTGTAAAAAGAAAGCGCAATCATTTAGAGAAAAACTGTAATGAAGAGGGCTGATGAATCCTGATATGAAAAATAAAGATGTCCAACTAGAATCTATTGACCCGGCAACAGGAAAAAAAACAGCAGAATATAAAACTTTGACTGAAAAAGAGTTACAATCAAAAATCCAAGCCAGTGAAGTTTGCTGGCAAGAATGGAAATCGCAAAGCTTTACAAAAAGAGAAAACCTATTAGAAGAGCTGTCTGCCAACCTGATTAAAAATAAAGAGTCCTTATCTGAAGTTATCACCAAAGAGATGGGAAAACCTTTAAATCAATCCATCAGAGAAATAGAGAAGTGCGCTTTGCTCTGCCGCTATTACAAAGAGCACGGCCAGCGATTTTTATCTGACAGAGAGGAATTTTTGCACTATAAAAAAAGTTATGTCCATTATGCTCCGTTGGGAGGCTCTTTTGGAATTATGCCTTGGAATTTTCCCTTCTGGCAGGTTTTTCGTTTTGCTATCCCCTCTCTTACAGCCGGCAATGCCGTTTTTTTAAAACATGCGGAAAATGTAACAGACTGCGCTTTAACTATAGAGCGAATTTTGCATGAAAGCGGATGGCCTAAAGGAATTTTCACCACTCTTTTAATTGGCAGATCTCAAGTCGAATCGGTAATAGCTAATCCTTTTATTAAAATTGTCTCTTTCACAGGGAGCGCAAAAACAGGACAACATATTGCTGAGCTATGCGGCCGTTATCTGAAAAAAAATATTTTAGAGCTGGGGGGAAGCGATCCCTATATTGTATTAGAAGACGCCGATATTTCAAAATCGGCAGAACAAATTATAACAAGCAGATTAAACAATTCGGGACAAAGCTGTATTGCCGCTAAGCGAGTCATTGTTGAACAATCTATTTATAAAGAGTTGATACAAAGTCTAATCAATCAATTGACTTATAAAAGCATTTCCCATCCTTTTTACAATCCCGATGTAGGGCCTTTGGCTAAAAAGGAATTTGTAACCCAGTTAGAAAACATCAGAGATAAAGACATCAAAGAAGGGGCTAAAATTCTATTTGAAAAACAAGCCAGCTCAGAAGACAACAGAAAAGGTTTTTATTTTCCTATTACTTTAATGGGAGACTGCTCCTCTCTTATGGAATGCGCCCAACAAGAGTTATTTGGCCCCTTACTGCCTGTTTTTTGTGTAGAAAATAGCGCAAAAGCTTTGGAAATGGCCAATAAAACACGCTTTGGCTTAGGAGCTGTTATATTTACAAAAAACGAAGAGCTGGGTGAAAAATGGGCGAAAGATCAATTAAATGCCGGCTCTTGCTTTGTCAATGGAATGGTTAAATCCAACCCCTCTCTTCCCTTTGGAGGAATCAACAAGAGCGGCTATGGACGGGAGCTTTCTGTAGAAGGAATTAGAGAATTTACAAATATAAAAACAATCGCTGTCTGCCACTAAGGATTAAATCTCTATTGGATTTTTAGGGCTTGCTTTTCTGTTTCTCACTAACTCAATAGTTTTTTTCCGCTCTAACTTTTTTTTGTTGTCTTCAACACTCATTATAGAGCGAAGCTGTAAGACATCTTCCCGAATGTCCTTTTTAAACTCGGATAAAGTCTTAACTTGTTTTCCAGGCTTAAAAACAGAAACATAGTTGCCAGCAAAACTTTTAAAACTGAAAGCAAACAGAAAGGAAAGAAAAGTAAGTTTTAAAATCAATCTCATACTTTTATAATACAGCAGGGGAAGGGTTAAGAAAAGCGAGAATCAAGGGTTTAACTGAATCTTAACAAAACTAATAAGCTCTTAACTTTTTAGAAAAAAAACTCAAAAAGAAAAACTGTTAAGGTTATATTAAGAAAAAATATTTATAAGATAAAACAGCGGAAAAACCAGAAAAAATGTCAAGATTATGTTAATAAAAGATTTTTTATCCTAATAAAAAATATTGACCCCTTTTGTCATTTTTCCTGGACTAAAATTGATTAAAGTCCTTTTTTATACTTTAGTCCATGCAATTTTTTTCAAATTTTTACATTATTTTACGTAGTGGTCTTTTAGCCAAATAAGATTTTATAACCGCTTTTCAAAAAAAGTCCTCAAAGTTATAGCGTAGCCCGCTAAAATATCCCAAACACTTGATATTATTTCAACCATGAAGTATCCTTTAAGGGCTTGCTAATCCTCTTTTTATAAAGGCTTTTCTTTCTTCTTTTAGCAAAGACATTTCTTCTCTTAATTCTGCAATTTCCAGCTTCATTATTTTTCTTTCTCTAACAAGTTTTTTTGCTTGAGCTGTGGCAAGACGAATAGCTTGCTTTTTTTTCTTTATTCTTGCCTCTAATAGCTCTAGTTCTCTTTTTTTGTTCCCTCTTTGGGTATATCACCGCCTAAAAGAAAACCACTAGCAAGAGCAGACACTTCAGACGATACGCCCGCAAGCCTTTTCTTTAGGTTATCCCTTTTTGCTATATCTTCTTTAAGCTGTATTTTAAGGCTTTAGCTTCTTTAATTAAAGCCCTAGCTGTTTAAGTCCTCTTCTCTTTTCTTTTGGCGGGCATAAATTTTTTCCTTATATTCTTTTAACTCCTGCCTCATTTCTTTAGACTCACTTCTAAAATCTTTTGAAACATTTTGATCTAAAGCTTTTTTAGATACGCTTTTGTCTTCAGATACATTATGGATATTTACATCCGCAACATTTGCAAAAACCAAAACTGGAAAAAGTATCAGTAAAAACTTCATTATGACCTTTTTATCGAAAGCCTGAAGTAAAACTTTAAGGTTTTTTGATATTTTCCGATAAAAAGGATAAATAGAGGTGATTAAAAACCCATTTGACAAAACTTAGTCTTTAGTCTAGTATATAAATAACTGGACTTCTTCTATAATATAGAGAGGCAATAAAAAAAGAGAGAGAATAACATGTCAAATTTAAAAAGCGGTATGCTAGACGACACCCATAGAGAGTTTTTAGAGGCTATTAAACAGCACAATGACACAGCCTTTGAAAAGATTGAAACAAGTATAAGTAATAAGTTTAAGACAATGAAAAAAAATTGTTTTAGTGATGTAAATACCAGACTTGATAATCTTGAAGAGGGACAAGCTAAGCTTGAAACAGGTCAAAAGGAATTAAAAAAAGATATTTTAGAAATAAAAGATATTATCTCATAAGTTAGCCTTTTAAAAAAAGAGAGAGGGTAAATAATTTTCACACTAAGAAGTAAGCTTCGTCTGAGCTTACTACCCCTGATAATAGACCGCCTTTGCTTTCACAAGCTTTTTTTAATCTGTGTAGCATGTGCCAAGCTGTCTTTTGAGTAACTCCTATTTGTTTTGAAAGCTGTAAGCTTGAAACTCCCTTGCGGTCTGTTTGAAGTAAATAGATAGCATATAACCACTTTCTTAAAGGGATAGGAGACTGCTCAAACACCGTTCCTGTTTGAACTGAAAACTCTTTCCTGCAATCTTTACAGCGATAAACTCCCATTCTGTTAGCTTTTTCAGAAATTCTTTTTGATCCACAGTGTTGGCAAGCAACCCCATTCGGCCAGCGTGTCTTTTCAAAGAGTTTGGACAGCCTTTCTTTTTGAAGCAAATTTACTCATAAATTCATAGGCACTTAAAACTTTGGCTTTTTTCTGTCTCATAATAACCTCCTAAAATCCTTATATTTAAAGGCTATCATAAGTTTATGGGGTGTTAAGTATATAATTCTCTGTTTAGCAGTATTTTAGAGCTTCAGTTTACTTTTTGGGAATTATATACTTGACACCACATAAAAAACTACAAAACAAAGACAAAGCTTCAAACTTACAGCATTTTATAAAATTCATAGCGCTTATTTTCATGTTTTGCCAACAGTTGCCAAACCCTTTGTGGTTAAAGGCTTTCATAGAAAATTTGTGGTTTGAAGTATATAATCCCTACTTTTTTGAGAATTATACACTTAGTTGCTCAAAAAAATTTAAGAAGAAGACAGCCGATACCTTTCATATAAACAAAAACGGAGGCTCTTATGAAAAAAATCATAATATTATTTAGCTTGATCTTCAGCAGTTATAGCTTTGGCTATTATAACCCTTATGCAAAACCCAAGATATTGCCTAACGTTAAAGGGTACATAGCTTGCACGCCCACAGCTATCCATAATGAGTTGATAAAATTACAATCTGCTTTGGCAGGCTCTCATAAAAATCTTTATAGAATGCTCAAATCTAATAACCCCATTAATACTCTGGATCAAAAGATAGAAAATATATGGAAAGCGATTGCAACTTTAAATACTGAGCTTATGAGACTAACTTGTAAAAAAGATCCAACAAAAAAAACTGAAAAGCAATGCGCTAAAAGCAAAGGAAGTTGGTTAGATAATGTTTGCTATTTTCCAAAAACCACAAAATAACTCCACTTAACTTTGTAAAAAGATAAACAATAAACAAGTTAAGATTTTACTAAATTGAAAGAAAGAGAGGCGGCCACAGGCTGTCTCTTTTGTTGTTACAGCGCTAGCTTCAAGCGCTTGCTGTCGCTTTGTAAAGCAATAGGCCAATAAAGAAGCTTGGCAAACTTTAAAAGAGTTGGCTCTGAAAAATCTTGACCAAATCCAATATTCTTCGTATAAATATGGGGTATGGTCAATAGAATGGCTAAATTATCCCCATCAAACAGTTTTTTTATTTTAGGGCCAAGAGGCTCAGGCAAATCCACTCTTATAAAACAGAAATATTCCAAAAACAGTTTGTATATTGATTTTCTGGATCCGCAAATAGAAGATCGCTACAGATTGAGTCCCTCTGCGCTAAAACAGGAATTGGCCGGACAGCCTCAACTAAAGAGAGTTATTATTGATGAAGTTCAAAAACTGCCCCGTATTCTGGATGTGGCTCACCAGCTTATAGAGGAAAAGAATATTCAGTTTATTCTCAGCGGCTCTTCCGCCCGAAAACTTAAAAGAGGGGGAGCCAACCTTCTGGCGGGACGGGCTTTTATTTTTTACCTTCATCCTTTTACTTCTCTGGAATTAGGCCCTCAGTTTAATTTAAATGAGGCTCTATGCTGGGGGCTATTGCCCCGGCAATTTAATTTGAAAAACAACGGTGATAAAGAGGAATATTTAAAAGCCTATGCCTTAACTTATTTGAAAGAGGAAATTCAGATGGAGCAAATAGTGAGAAAGTTAAGGCCTTTTAGAAAGTTCTTGGAAGTGGCGGCTCAAATGAATGCAAAAGTAATCAATTATTCAAAAATAGCTCGTGATATTGGTGTGGATACAAGCACCGTTCAAAATTATTACTCCATTCTTGAAGAAACATTGGTTGGTTTTTATCTAAGGCCCTACCATACCTCCATACGCAAAAGCCAAAGGCTTTCACCAAAATTTTATTTGTTTGATACGGGTGTTTGCCGGGCCTTAAAGGGGACTCTGCATATTCCTTTACTTCCTCAAACTTATGACTTTGGAGAGGCTTTTGAGCACTTTATAATTTTGGAGATTATTAAGCTGGCAGAATACAACAGAAAAAACTGGAAATATTTTTATTTGCTGACAAAAGATGGCGCGGAAATTGATTTGATTATTGACCGTCCGGGTGAAACAACATTGTGTATAAAAATTAAATCCTCCGCCAGAGTTACAGAAAGTGATGTGCGAAATCTTATCCAGTTAGGAGCGGATATACCAAAATCTAACCTCTATTGTTTCTCCAGGGATACTGTCAGAAAGCGAATTCAAAATGTTTTGTGTTTGGAATGGCAGAAAGGAATAAGTGAAATTTTTCAGAAAGATGGCAAGAGATCATTCAAATAAAAGAGGATAATAGTATTATACTGATCTTATTTAAGTTTCCATGTATTTTCTCTTATATAAGGTCATATTTCCTAGGTTTTGTAATGTAACATAGTGGCCTACTTAATTGTGCGAAACATCTTTAAAAACTCTCTAAAATCCGCATAAATAAAGGTTTTCTTTTTAGGCAGGGAAAGGCAATCGGATAGAACCTAAAAACAGCTTGAAAGCCTTGTAAATAAAGGGTTTTAATGAAAAATAGGCACAATTAAATGGGCCACTATGTAATGTAATAACGCCGCTTTGAAAAAAAAATTCAAGAAGAAGAAGAAGAAGAAGACCGATACTAATTATATAAACAATATGGAGGATTCTATGAAAATATTTATTATTCTAAGTTTTTTGCTCTCAACCCAAGCTTATTCTAAACCCTCTGAAACCGAGTTAATAGCATTTGAAGAGCAAAGAAAGGGAGCAATAGTTGCACAAAGCGATCAGTGTAGAGGCCACATACTTGGCTTTAACAAAGCTTTAAAGCTAACTTTAGGGAAAAGCCTATCAAATAGCAATAGATTTAAAACATGGAAAGAAACAGAGATTAAGAAACTATTTGCTCTTTCACAGCTTTCAGCTAATGCTTATAAAGCTAGTAATATAAAAGCCGCTTATGCAAAAGCTATTGATAAGGCAAAAGAGCTAGCAAGCGTAAATTGTAAATACTGGATCTATTTAGAAACAGCATCACTTAAAGAAATACAATCACAAATCAAATAAAAACGATCAAAAGAGGATGAATTAATCGCACAAAGCGTCCTAGGGACGCTTTGTGGCAAAAAGCCTATCTGAAGATTTTTCCTCTTTTTTGGCTAGCTTTTGAATGACACAGCTGATTTTCTTGCAAACATTTTTCCTTTAAAATAACATTTTTATAAGTAAAATTAAATAGTTAAGACTTTTTCAGAGACGACTAATTAGCTGTCTACCCCTTTCAAAATCAAAGCAAAAACTGTCGGTATTCGGCGCTTCGGCGATTTTTTTAGAAAAAACAGGCTTAAAAGCCCATAATTCAAGACAGCTTTTTTGCTCCTTTATTTAAGCAGGAAACAAAAGGAGGCAAATATGTTTCAACAAAAACACAATAATAAAAACTTCCATCCCTTTCAAAAAGGAGCATGGAAAGAAAAAAAATCAAGAAGAAATTTTTTTAATAGAAAATCTCTTCCTCTGGGCTGGTCAAAAAATATAAGAAAAGCCAACCGCCAAAACAGGCAAAGAAGGTTTCTTTTTAGCCAAAGAGGACAGGGCCTTATAGAATATCTAATATTGGTGGCCCTTATGGGAGTCGCCACCATTGGAATTGTGCGAACGCTCAATCAAACTGTAAAATCCCGCTTTGCCAATGCTATCTATGCCTTGCAAGGGCGAAATCAAAAAGCGAAAACCCATAATATGAGAAAGGAGGAGTACCAAAGAAGCGATCTCAGCAACTTTATGTCAGGCTCAGCCAGCACAGACAAGAAAGGAGGCAAAAACAAAAGAACCGGCAGAAACAAAAAATAGTCTGCAACTTTTTTAGAAAGGAGGCGCAAAATGTCAAAACAAGAGAGGATCAAGACAATCCCATTTGGCCAGTTAAAAAGAAACTGTTGCAAAGGCCAAAGCCTGGTAGAAGCTTTAATCCTCTCTCTTGTTTTGATAACAATCACAAAAATTATTCTAACGGTTTGTTGGCTTTTTATAAGCGCTCTTTGGCTGGAGCATCAGCTTTACCAAGGGATTTTATGCACAGCTAAACAAAAAAAGGAGGTTTTATGCAAACAAAAAATTGGACAAGAAATAAAAAAATTAAACCCTTTAGGAAAAATACAAAGCCTAAAGATCAAACGAACTCAAAATACATACAAAGGAGAATTGTTATGGAATTTTTACAAACAAGATTTTTTAATCAAACAAAGCTTAATTTTGCCTCAGTAATCAGCTGTTTTTTAAAACAGCCCTTTCACTGGATGTATAAAAAAAATAAGAAAATGGGGAACTCCGCTTTCCTAACGGTCTCTCTGCTCCCTTTTTTAACTTTAATAATAACTGTCTTAATTGGCTTTGCAGGTTTAAGCCTTGGCATAAAAAACATAACCCGCTCTCAAAGCTATTGCATCAAGCAGGCCCTTCAAACTCAAAAAGCTCTGGGAGAAATATTAA